>DCFY01000089.1 GCA_002315155.1 Megamonas sp. UBA1792 | reverse complement strand
CGTTACTTTTGATATTGAAGCTGACAGCAAGAATCCAAGCAGAACAAGAGCTGTGAATGTTTACCCTGCTGAATAATTAAAAATAGGATTGCTGTTCCATTAGGGACAGCAATTTTTTATGTTTTTTTCTCAATAATGCAACAAAAAGCGAACCTTTATGGTTCGCTTTTTGTTGCATTATTTGGCTTTACTGGCAAATAAATAAATAAGAATTGTAAGAATAATACCAAGTGCACCATAAAGTGGGCCCTTTTCGACAAAAGCATAAACAGTTGCTGCGAGACAGAAAATAATGGCAAACAGGGTTTGCTTGGCGCTTTCTTTACGGTAGGAAAATGTTTTATAGTCTACACCCGTTGCAGTTTTAAAACAATCGGGACAGATGATTCCTTTTTCACCACTCGTGTTTTTGTGTATGAGAGCTTCTTTTTCTGAGATGGATTTACCACATTTTAAGCATTTTAACATAGTTTCAACTCCTGCATTGGATAATATAAGAATCTATATTCTGTAAGGAGGGGCAAAATCCTTTATTTATGAAAACTTAAATCAAATGAGGCCAATGATGTGCTGGATAATAAGTGAGACTGCAGCAACAGCAAACCAACAGACAAGACCAAGCAGGATGGGTTTGAAACCATTTTTGATGAGTGATGCAAGATTAGTGTTAAGGCCAATTGCACTCATTGCCCAGATGATTGAAAATTTACCTAAAGAGCCAAGTGCGTGGGAAAAAGCTAATGGCAGAGCACCTGTTGTATTAATGATGGAAGCAACAATGAACCAAAGAATGAACCAGGGGAAGATCGTAGCGAGATTAAAATCACTGCTGTTCTTTGTCTTATTGTGTGTTGTAAGAAAAGCAAAAAAAAGACATACAGGTACAATCATAAGAGCGCGTGTAAGCTTTACAATGGTCGCATAACTGCCAGCTTCTTCACTGTAGGAATAACCTGCAGCTACAACAGAAGAAGTATCATTGATTGCTGTACCTGCCCACATACCAAAACCATGATCGGAAAGACCAAAGAGATGACCAAGAAATGGAAAAAGAAAAACAGCAATGACATTAAAAAGAAAAATCGTCGAGATGGAAAAAGCAATGTCTTTGTCTTTGGCACCAATGACTGGTGCTACGGCTGCAATAGCGGAGCCACCGCAGATGGCAGTTCCGGCACCAATAAGAGTGGTAATATTGTGGTCGAGTTTTAAAAACTTGCCAAAAAAATAAGCGACGGTGAACGCGGTAAGTAAAGTAAAAATCATGACGGAAAAGGACTGTATACCGATGTCGAGTACATGGAAAAGATTCATTTCGAAACCAAGCAGAATAATAGAATATTGCAGAATTTTTTTACCAGTGAAACGGATGCCGGGTTCACAGCTTGCCGGGCGTTTAAAACTGGCAAAAATAATACCAAGCAGTATACCGAAGACAGGACCACCAATTATGGGATATGCTATTCCGAGAAAATAGGCCGGCATAGCAAAAACAAATGCGAATAGAATCCCTTTACTGTTTTTTTTGTACATGAATAAAATCACTCCTTCTGAAAACAGATTATCATTTACAAAATGATATGTAAAATAGTATAATTTTATTTAAACGATAGGTAAATATATATGGATGAGGTGATGAAGGTGACTTTACGTCATTTTGGTATCTTTATTTGTGTTTGTGATGAACTTGGTATGACAAAGGCAGCAGTAAAACTTCACATGACGCAACCATCGATTAGTCAGGCAGTTCGTGAGCTGGAGGAACATTATGGTGTATTACTTTTTGAGCGTTTGGGCAAGCGGCTTTTTATTACAGAGGCAGGAAAAAGACTGCTGGTTTATGCGCGTCATATTATCAATTTGAATGTGCAGACAGAAGCTGCAATGCGTGATTTTGGTAAAGTGTATAAATTGCGTGTTGGAGCAAGTGTAACGATTGGTGAATGCGTCCTATTAGACCTTTTACAATATATATACAAAGAAAAGCAAGAAGCCCAGGTTTTTTCTGAAATTCATAATACAGCTGAGCTGGAGGCTATGCTGCTCAGGGATGAGCTGGACATGGCACTTGTGGAAGGGAAAGTAAAGTCGGAGTACCTTGTGGAGCAGTCTTTTATGGAGGATGAACTCGTTTTTATTGCGTCACCGGTTTATGCGGCGAAAATACAGAAGTCTTTTGAAGGACTGATGAAAATGAGATTTTTTCTTCGGGAAGAAGGAAGTGGAACACGGAATCTTTTTGAACAGGTTATGCAGAAGTATGAGGTACAGTTTCATGTTGCAGGTGTTTATAATAATTCGGAAGGAATTAAGAAAGTGGTTGAGGCAGGTATGGGAGTAAGCGTTATTTCTAAACGTGTTGTAGCAAAAGAACTAAAAGAAGGAAAACTTGTGACGTTTAAGATCCCTGATATTGTATTCAAGCGGCATTTTCATATTGTCTATCATAAGAATAAATATATTTCGCCAGAGCTGCGATATATGATTGATCTTTGTAACAAAATTGATACGATCTTATAAAAAAGGTCTATAGAAGTAATATTGATGGATAAATCCTCGCTATTTATGGGTTTTCCGGTAATTACCTTGACACTAGTTTCAAAAACCTTTAAAATAAATTTGTATAGTTATGCCACAATACTATAGTTTGTAATTAAAAGCTTAAAAAGCACAACAAATTTATGAAAATATTATAAAAGGGGGTGAAGGTTATCGTTGAAATATTATTAGCGGTAATACTTGCAGTAATAATTGGTATTGGTGTCGGTTATTGGATGCGAAGAAAAACGGCAGAAGCAAAAATCGGTTCAGCTGAAGAAGAGGCAAAAAAGATTGTAACTGATGCAGAAGAGAAAGGCGAGACAAAGAAGAAAGAAGCCTTGCTTGAAGCCAAAGAAGATATTCACAGATTACGTCAGGAACTGGATCGGGATACAAGAGATCGGCGTAATGAACTGCAGCGTCAGGAACGAAGGATCGTACAAAAAGAAGAAAACCTGGATCGGAAAATGGATTCTTTAGAAAAGAAAGAAGAAGTTCTTGGGGCTAAAGAGGAAAAACTTGAGAAGAGTCAGGTTGCTATTGATGAACTTCATGAAAAGCAGAAGGAAGAAATGGAAAGAATATCCGGTTTAACAGCGGATGAAGCGAAGACGATGCTTATGGCAGAAACGGAAGATGAACTAAAGCATGAAAAAGCCTTGATGATTAAGGATTATGAACAGCAGGCTAAAGAAGAAGCGGATAAACGGGCAAGAAATATTATTTCTTTAGCAATTCAGCGCTGTGCAGCAGATCATGTAGCAGAAACTACGGTTTCCGTAGTTGCGTTGCCAAATGACGAAATGAAGGGACGCATCATTGGTCGTGAAGGTCGTAATATTCGTACGTTAGAAACGCTTACGGGAATTGATCTTATTATTGATGATACTCCGGAAGCTGTTATTTTGTCCGGATTTGATCCGGTGCGACGCGAAGTGGCTCGTATCGCTCTTGAAAAGCTTATTACAGATGGGCGTATTCATCCAGCTCGTATTGAAGAAATGGTTGAAAAGGCAAAACGTGAAGTTGAACAACGTATTAAGGAAGCTGGAGAACAGGCCTCCTTTGAAACGGGTGTTCATGGGCTGCATCCGGAAATCATTCGTCTCTTAGGACGCTTGAAGTACCGTACAAGCTATGGACAGAATGTACTTAATCATTCAATTGAAGTTTCTCATCTTGCGGGTGTTATGGCGGCTGAACTTGGTGTCGATGTAATGCTTGCAAAGCGTGGCGGTCTCTTGCATGATATTGGTAAGGCCGTTGATCACGAAGTAGAGGGACCACATGTAACGATTGGTGCAGATCTGGCAAAGAAGTATCGTGAATCGAAAGAAGTTATTAATGCAATTGCGGCGCATCATGGTGATGAAGAAGCAACTACGGTTGAAGCTGTGCTTGTAGCTGCAGCGGATGCTGTATCAGCTGCTCGCCCTGGTGCTCGTAGAGAAAGTTTGGAATCTTACTTGAAGCGGTTGACTCGTTTGGAAGAAATTGCTGAGTCCTTTGAGGGTGTTGAACGTTCATTTGCTATTCAGGCTGGACGGGAAATTCGTATCATGGTTAAACCGGATAAGATAGATGATGTTGCGTCTATAGGTTTAGTACATGATATTGTGAAAAAAATTGAAGCTGAACTGGAATATCCAGGACAGATTAAAGCAACGATAATTAGAGAAACACGCGTTGTTGATTATGCAAAATAAGTAAATAAGCGGCCCTGTGTAAACAGGGCCGTTTTTTGAATTAGTTAGAAAAGTAAAGGGATTTATCTCTTTTTAGCGAAATAGATAAAGTGAGTTACAGGTTTTTTGACAGGGGGAAGCGTCATGAAAAAGTTTAAACAGGAAAAGAAACCAAACATGGATGGCATAAATTTACTTGTATCTATACTTGTTTGTTATCCGGAAATTGGTACAATAAGTTTTGAGCCAAAGGATGATTCATTGAATTTATCATTTGCATTGGTTAAAGTTCCAGAGAAAGAAGATTTTAATGCGGTAAAGGAGTTCATTACAGATAGTATTTTGACATATCATATATTAGAAGGTTTTAGAAATGCTCAAATTGATGTTTCTTTAGAAGCACAGGATGGAACGGCTTTTTTTCATATTGTTCGTGATGTTGAGACAATATCCCAAGGGGAATTGAGTCTTATTAGTGTTTTGATACGAGATCATTTTGGAAAGATACTATTATGTGATGCAGAACAAATGATGGCAGTGGAAGATGCAGAGGGTGTTCAGGAAGATGTCATTGATCATATGATAGGAAGCTTGAAAATTAATCATATTGCCGATCGAATGATTGGTATTCGCGAAGAGGGCCGTGTCATGGTATTTAACAAATAAAAGTTAGGGGATTTTTTTTTGAGAGTTTTAATCGTTGGGGATGTTTGTGGTCGACCAGGTCGTGCTGCATTTACAAAATATACAGCACAGATCAGGCAAAAATATAGTATTGATATTGTTGTTGTAAATGGAGAAAATTCAGCTGGTGGAAAGGGTATTACACGTAAATCATTGGATGCACTTTATCATGCTGGTGCGGATATTGTGACTTCAGGAAATCATGTATGGGATAAGCGGGAAGTGTTGGACTTTATTGATCAGGAACCTTTCCTTATTCGTCCGGCAAACTATCCGGAAGGGGCACCAGGTAAGGGATACTGTATTTATCCATTCAAGGCAAAAAATATTGGTGTGATTAATTTATCAGGGCGGGCGTTTATGCCGGATATGGACTGTCCATTCCAAAAGATTGAGGATGTGTTGTATGAAATCAAGGAAAAGTGCAATATTATTTTGCTTGATATGCATGCAGAAACAACGTCTGAAAAAATGGCAATGGGCTGGTATCTTGATGGCCGGGTGAATGCAGTTGTTGGTACACATACACATATACAGACAGCCGATGAACGGATGCTGCCCCATGGAACAGCTTATATTACGGACCTTGGCATGGTTGGCCCATGGAATTCTGTGCTTGGTGTAAAAAAGGAATGTATTTTGGAAAGGTTTACGACATGTCGTCCGGTCCGCTTTGATTTAGCGGAAGGTCCGAATGTTTACTCAGCAGTTATTGTTGAAATAGATGATGTAACGAATAAAAGTGTATCAATTGAAAGACTTTTGCTTCATGATCCTGAGGCTTAAACTCAGAGAAATTTGCATATAAACAGAATTGTATGTTATTTTGTAACGTTTTGTGGTATGATAACATTAATTCATTTGGGAGAATATTTGGGGTGAGCATAGATGCCAAGTGATTTGCATATGCATACGACTTTTTCAGATGGTAAGATGACTCCGGAAGAGCTTGTTAGTGCAGCAAAGAAGGCAGGTTTGAGTTATATAGCAATTACGGATCATGATACTGTAGGTGGTATACAACATTTGTATGAGGCTGGCCTGTATCCTGTAAAGGGAATTCGAATTGTGCCGGGAATTGAGCTTAGTGCTCGTGACGCTTTACATGAAGTGCATATTTTAGGGTATAATATAGATATTTTTGACAGGGATTTAGAGGAGAAATTGGATGATATTGTTGAGGGGCGTTGGCGTAGATTTTCACAGATGATAGAAAAATTGCGACAGCTTGGCTATGCAATAACAGAGGCAGACGTTCTTAAGATTGCAGGAACAAGCAAGTCTATAAGTCGTTCGCATATTGCTCGTGCACTTGTGAGTAAGGGAATTTTCCCGAGCATACGGGAAGCTTTTTCAGAGGTGCTGGATAAGGGAAAGTCGGCATATGTATCACATTATAATTTGTCTGTGATAGAAATTGTTTCTTTGATTAAGGAGGCTGGTGGTAGTCCGGTTTTAGCTCATCCAAAGCTTATAAGAGATGATTCCTTTGTGGAAGAACTTTTACATTTAGGTATAGAGGGTTTAGAGGTTTTTTATCCGCAGCATGATAAAGAAGACACAGAAAAATACCGGGAAATGGCAGAAAAATATCAACTGGCCATTACAGGTGGGTCAGATTTTCATGGACTTGCTTCAAGATATCCGCAGCAGCTTGGTACATTTGTTATTGATGATAAGTACGCAAGAGAGCTTTATAAAGAAAAGTAGAATGGCAAAAGTGAATTTTAGGATGAGAGTAAGGTATGGTTTTCTGGAGTCTTTTTGTATAGCAGAAAATATACAAATGCATAGGAGAGAATGAGAATGGATGTTATTGCGCTAGTAGGGTCAAGTGGTACGGGGAAAAGTCATCGTGCACTTTTAGTAGCACATGAACATAGAGCTGATGCAATTATTGATGATGGCCTTTTGATAAAAGATGGGAAAATCATTGCAGGTTATTCAGCAAAGCGCGAAGCTAGCAAGATTATGGCAGTGCGACGGGCTGTTTTTATTTTACCAGGGCATGCAGAAGAAGTTCATGCAGCTATTATGCGTGAGCAACCACGACGAATCTTGATTTTGGGAACCTCAGAAAATATGGTGCATAAAATTGCAAAAATATTAGAGCTGCCGACGATTTCGCGTATTATACATATTGAGGATATAGCGACAAAGCAGGAGATGGCAAGGGCCTATACTTGTCGGATTAAAGAGGGCAAGCATATTATCCCGGTACCCACAATTGAGCTTAAGCCGCATTTTTCCGGGTATTTGATTGATCCAATTCAATCCTTTTTTAAAAAGTCACGTACACATCGCCGTCGCTTGGGAGAAAAATCAATTGTACGGCCGATTTTCAGTTATTATGGGAAATTGATAATTGATGATTCGGCCATTACGGCAATCGTAAGCCGAATTGTTGTAGATAAGGAATATATTACAAAGGCAGCTAAGATACGTGTCCATCATATTTGGCGAGGGGATGAGGATTGCGGTATTGAGATTTCTTGTGAATTAGTGATGTCTTATGGTAAACATATTCCAACATTCATCA
>DCFY01000018.1 GCA_002315155.1 Megamonas sp. UBA1792 | reverse complement strand
TTTTCTACTGGAATTTCACAGTTTTCAAAACTCATCTCAACCCAGGGACATGCTCTGAGTCCCATTTTATCAATTTTGCGCACAATATGAATTCCTTGCACATTCGCAGGAACAATAAATATACTAAATTTTTTAGTACCCTCTTCATCAGCAGTCAAGGCAGCTGCAAGATAAAGTCCTGCTTCTCCACCATTAGCGACATAACATTTTTTTCCATTTAGAATATAGTTATCGTCAGCTTTGACTGCCTTCAGAGAACTTTCATTTAAACCCGGTGCACTATCCGCTTCTGCCCAAGCAAACGCACCTAGCTTTTCGCCGGTACATAGTTCCGACAGATATTTGTTTTTCTGGTCAGCCGTTCCCCATTTATTTACGGAATAAGCTGCCAATGATACATGATTCAGCAAAATCGAAGCTACGCCGGCACTTACTTTAGCTATTTCTTCAAGTGCCAAAATATAGCTTACGTAACTTGCTTCAGCACCATTAAAAGAACTCGAAAAACAAAGTCCCATAAATCCGTTTTCTGCTAAAAGATCAACCGTTTCTTTTGGATATGTACCTGTTTTATCAAGGTCAACAGCAATCGGTTCAATGTATTCAGCAGAAAACTCACCAGCATTTTGCTGGATTAGTTCATCTTCTTCTGTCATGACATAATCCATATGACACAACCTCCTTTAAGAATTAAATACGCCGCGAGAAATAACGAGGCGCTGCACTTGATTAGAACCTTCAAAAATTTGATAAATCTTGATATCACGCATAAGTTTTTCAACAACCGTATCAGTGGAATACCCTTTACTTCCCATAAGTTTTAACGCAACCGTACAGGCTTTCATTGCTGTGTCTGTAGAAAAAGCCTTAGACATAGCTGCTTCCGTATTGAACTTCAAGCCACTTTCCTTGAGACTGATAATGCTATTTACAAGCTGTCGGGAGGCTTCAATCTGCATAGCAACATCCGCAATTTTAAAAGCAACAGACTGATGCTTGTAAAGCGGTTTTCCTGTAATATCCGTCCGTTCCTTACAAAACTTCACAGCTTCATCAAGTGCACGACGTGCACAGCCAAGAGCCACAGAAGCAACTGTCGTTCGCGCTACATCAAGTGCCATCATCGCATATTTGAATCCCTCACCTTCATTGCCAATAAGGTTTTCTTTTGGTACCCGCATATTCTTAAAAGAAATCTCCACTGAATCTGAACAACGTATCCCCATCTTGTGTTCCGGTTTAGAAACCGTGATATGTGACCGATCAAGGATAAACGCACTTAGTCCTTTTGTTCCTTTTGTTAGATCCGTTGATGCAATTACAACCATAACCTTTGCATAACTGCAAAATGATGCAAAACATTTTGACCCGTTCAACACATAGGCATCACCATCAAGTCTGGCTGTTGTCTTAACAGAACCAGCATCAGAACCAGCACCAGATTCTGTCAATAAAAAACCGCCAAGCCCGCCTGAAGTGATTTGACCAAGATAGAATTTTTTCTGTTCTTCACTGCCACCTATAAGTACAAGATGCGAACTAAGTAAATTTCCTGTAAGGATATTTGCAAACGAGAGGCATCCATATCCCAGCTCTTCGGCAATAAGACTCTGCGAAAGTATATCATAGCCGGGACCATTGTATTTTTTCGGAATCGAATGCGGAAAAATCCCAGCCTCTATCGCTTTTTTTACAATGAACTCTGGAAATTCCGCTGTTCGATCATGCTCTCTTGCTGCAGGAATAATATATTTCCGCGTAAAATCACGAGCACGCTGCTGTATTTCCTGCTGTTTTGGCGTAAGTGTTATATCTGTACCCATATTGATCACCTTTCAATAATTTATTTTCATTACCCGTAGCGGAATTCCACGCCAAACGTTCCACGCGGATATTCCCAGGTTTTAATCCCCTTTCCTGACTGCGCACATACAATACGGCATGTACCACATTCAAGACAACCCGCATAATCGAACTTAATTTCTCCATCTTTTAATGTATAGAGGCATGCCGGGCAAAAATACAAGCAAGGCTTATCCTGACACTTTTTACAGGCCTCGGGTTCAATAATAATATGAGCATGTCCTTCATCAACAGCAAATTTGTTAATACCAAGAAGTTCTTCCGCTGACATTTTTCTTATACTCATATGGAACGTCCCCCTTTCCAAGCATCTTGTACAAGATTTTTCAAAGTAACATATTTACGTGTAATATGCATCATAGCCTTTGGCATTTTTTGCGGTACTTTGCCATCAACGGTAAACATGAACTTCGTTATTTCATTAATAAGCTGTGGATAAACAGTTGCCATACGTTCAAGTCCAATGATATTAGGCCACCCTTTATAGAGTTTCATTGTCTGAATTAAATTCAATCGCTGCAATTCTTCCATATAAACCAAACCAATTTCTTTTTCCGAAAGAATCGCATTTGCTGCGGCAACACCACTCAAAAGAGCTAAATCCATACCTCGCAAAATTGTCCCTGTATTAATACAAAAGCCTGCTGCATCACCAACAATAAGAAAACCATTACGATACAGCTTCTTCGGCACACTATGCAGCCAACCACCTTCCGGGACAAGATGAGCCCCATACTCAAGGCTTTCACCATCACCTATAAGCTTCTGAATCGCTGGATTCATTTTGAAATCCTGGTAAATTTCCTGAATACTGCGCTTGCTCTGATTTAATTTTTCCGGACTAAAAACCATACCAAGTGATATACTTTCTTTATTCGTATACAGGAAGCCACCGCCCGTAAGACCATCCGTGCCACCAATAACCATACGTGCAGCCCCTTCGTTTTCACCAACCTGAAATCTTTCCTGTATAATCTTTGCCGGCAAAGAAATAACCTCCTTAACGCCGACACCAACCATAGTCGGTTTGAGATCATCACGCAGCCCTGCTTTTTGTGCCATAAAAGAATTAATCCCATCTGCAGCTACAATTGTATTGGCATACATTTTGTCATCACCAGCTATAACGCCAATAACTTTATCATCTTTGATCAGTAAATCATCTACTTTAATACCAGTTGCCAGCATAACACCAATTTCTTCCGCTTTACCTGCAAACCATTCATCGAAACCAGCACGCAGAATTGTATAAGATTGCTCCGCTAAAGCTTGATCTTTCACCGCAAAATTTTCGAAATCAATCGTAATTCCCGTATCCTTTCCCAGAACCATAATCTGTTCACGGGCAACTTTACGTTCAAATTTTGCTTCCATTCGAAGTTCCGGATCGACAATATCCAGTGCGTATGTATAAAGGCGCCCCCCCATAAGATTTTTGCCTCCAGCATTGCTGCTGCGGTCAATCAACAGCACGGATTTCCCTTTTTGAGCAAGCTTATAGGCACAAGCTGTCCCAGCCGGGCCAGCACCAATAACAATAGCATCGAAAATTTCTTCTTCACTCATTTTATTCACCATCTTTTCTTCAGGCTAAAGTTCTTGTAAAAGTAATGGAACAATATCCTTCATGTCACCAACAATACCATAATCAGCGACCAAAAAGATTGGTGCATTTTCATTCGTATCAATAGCCGCAATAATCTTAGAATCACGTATGCCTGCAACATGCTGTACTTGTCCGGAAATACCTATACTCAAATAAATATTTGGCCTAACTTTTTTGCCAGAAATGCCAATATAGCGCTCAATCGGCAGCCAATGAAAATCCTCAGCTATACCACGGCTGCAGCCGATTTCGGCATCAATTTTTTTAGCAAGATCTTCTATCGAACGCATGTCTTCTTCTTTACTAAGACCACGCCCAACAGCAACAATCTTGTCTGCCACCGTGATATCAACCCCCTGTTTTACAATCGGCACAATTTGGATAACGCTCAATGCAGAATTTACACTTTGCACTAAACAAGTTTCTATTGTACAAGAAGCTGTAGTTTCTTGTACTGTGTAGCTCTGCGATTCGATTGTAATAACTGCCGGGAACACTGTTTTTTCTTCTGCAACCGCCAGCCCTCCGTAAATAAGACGTGTTGTTTCGACACCATCAGCCACAATTTTAATAGTCTGCGCTGAACTTACTAGTCCAGCCTTCAGATATGCCGCAATCTTAGCTGCGATATCTTTACCGCATAAAGTGCTACTGATAAGGCAAACATCACAAGACTCCTGTTTTGCAAGCATCGCAATCGCTTCCGCTGAATCTTCCGGCAAAGCAGAAAGATTATTAGCAAGCTTCACAATTTTATCTGCACCACCAAAGCCCATTGTGTCTGTCACGTCGAATGCTGCCACACAAATGCTTTGCTCTTTGTCCTTTATGCTTAAGGCTGCGGCAAATAATTGTTTTGTAATAGCAACATTTTCACCAAAAACTAATATCCCTGCCATTTTTCTTCCTCCCCAATTAAATTACGCCTTCTTGCTTAAGTGCTGCTACAAATGCTCTAACATTGACAGCAGCATTAGAATCCTTATAAATTATATTTTTTCGGTTCATCACAAAACCTTTCGTACAAATTCTTACTGTCTTTGGCGTAAGATCTTCAGCACTTAAAGCCAAATCAGACAGTTTAAGCTCAACGGAAGGTTTGCGCGCTGCTGAAAGGACCTCCTTAAGTGTCGGGATTCGCGGCTTGTTAATTTCCGGTAATACACTAATAACCGCCGGGCCACCAATCATAATCTCCTCTGTACAATCATCAAGTTTTCGTACCGCCATAAGCCCGCTGCCATTTTTTGTTATTTCCTTCACGAACGTGACAGATGCCATATTCAAAAGCACAGCCAAACGCGAGGCAATTTGCTGATTGTACGTATCGGAGCTGCCTTCACCACAAATGATAAGATCATAGGGTCCTTCTTTTTTCACAGCTGCAGCCAATATATTTGCCGTAACAAAAACATCTGCCGTATCAAAACAATTATCCATAATATAATTTGCCTTTGCCGGACCTCGAGATAAAACATCTTTTAACGATTTTTTTACTGCAAGGTTCCCAAAAGTCAAAGTCTCTACACTGTCCTCATTCGTTGCAAGTAACATTGCTGTCTCGATAGCATTTTTATCATAATCGCTGATCTTATATTTTACCCGACTACTATCAAGCGAAAGATCTTCCAAAACAATTTTAATATCCTGTTCATCAAGAACCCATTTATAGCAGACAAGTATTTTCATAATATCTCTCCTCGAACAATAGTAAGTTAATTCATGGCTCTGTTATAACTTTTTGTGCATTTGCTGCCTTTGAATGAATCGGTTTTACTTTTGCAATACAAGCAAGTACTGCACCGATAAGAGCAATAATAGCACCAACATAAAGTGCCATATCATAGTCACCAAAAAGATCAATAATTACACCTGAAAGGATGGGTGCAAGAATTCCTGAAGCTGTGCCAAAAAAGCCATTAATTCCAACGATAATCCCAGTGTTTTTTTGTGAGAAAACAATCGGAATCGAAAAGAAACTTCCCATTGTCAGGCAAATAAATCCATTAGAAAGGCTAATAAGGCCAACGGCCATGCCAGTACTGGATGCTTTCGATGCCAGAATTAGTAACCCACCAGCAATTATCAACCCTGCAATAATAAACATACGACGTCCCCAATTCTGACCAATTTTCCCGGAAACTTTATCCGCAAGGTAACCACCAAGAGGATAAGCAAAAAGTGCAACTGCATAAGGCAGCATCGAATAAACTGCGCTTGCCTGGAGATTAAGTCCGCGACCAATGCTAAAATACGAAGGAAGCCATGTCATAAACAAGAAAAAAACATAGTTCGTACAAAAATAAGATAAAGAAATACACCAAATTGAAGGCGTTCGAAAAATATCAGATTTCGTAAGATCAGGTTCATCATTTTCTATTTGTTTTGGTTTATCTGAATTGATATAGACCTTTTCTGCATCCGTGATACGCTTGTCCTGATCTGGCGTATCGCTGCCAAACTTCATCCATATAAAGCACCAGATAACTGGTAAAATAGAAAAGATATAAAACACATTTTTCCACCCATAATTCTGGATAACCCAAACCGTGATAATCATGCTGAGACCAATACCGAACGGGCAGCCAAATTGAACAAAGCCACATGCAAGTCCAGATTCTTTTTTGGGAACCCAACGCGAAAGCATGGAAAAATCAGATGGCACGATTACCCCCTGGCCAATACCGACAAGTATACGAATCATCATGATTACAGCTAATGTAGATGAGAATGGTGTCAAAAGTGTAAACAGCGCATACCAAATACTTCCAACAACAAGCACGCGCCCAGCACCAAACTTATCAGCCAAAGCACCAGCTGGTATCATCGTGATTGCATAACCAATAAAAAATGCGGTTTGGACCCAGCCAAACTGTGTTGCACTCCAAGAAAACTCTTTCATAAGAGATGGGCCTGCCATTGACATACAGCTTCTAGCCAGAAACATGATAATGTAGTCTAATATTAATAAACCAACAATTCCCCATCGTCTATTTCCTATATGTGCATTCATTCTTATCCTCCTTATAATCTTGTAGGGAGCCTGCTCCGCTCCCCACAAAATTTCTTCTTCATAAATTATTATTTATCAATAGCACCATTTTGATTGATAAGAATACGTGCTGCCGTAAGTCGTTGTACCGTACGTGGTCCTTCTTCAAACCAAAGTGCTCTGGCATCGCGATACATTCTTTCTACCGGGCCCTGTGGGAATTCTTCAAAATACCCCACACCACCACAGATTTCCAGACAAGCATCAGATACATCCCGTACTGTATTAATCCCTGTAAGCTTAGCAAGGGAGGAGACAAGTTCAATATCTTCCCCTCTGTCGTATTTTCTTGCACAATCCTGCAGCATCATACGCAGTCCATGAACCTGTGCCCCCATGTCAGCGATCATTTGTTGGACTACCTGCCGCTTTGCAAGTGGTTTGCCAAACGTTACACGAACTTTAGCTCTTGCAATTGCGATTTCCATAAATCGCTGTGACATACCAAGACAAGTAACAGCGATCATTGCACGTGAATGAGCAAGTGCATTCATGAAAATACTAAGACCATCGCCTTCTTTTCCCATGATGTTATGTGCTGGAACTTCACAGTTCTTGAGAACGAGTTCCGCATGTCCTGCACCTCGACACCCCATCATATGCGGCATTGGTTCGATTGTGTACCCTGGTGTATTGGTCGGCACAAAGAAAGCTGTAAGTCCACCACTTTTGCGCTTTGTTTCGTCTGTAACGGCAATGATATAAGTAGCATTCGAAATATCGGTATGTGAAATAAGCGTTTTCCTGCCATTTAAAATATATTTATCATTCTTTTTTTCAGCCGTCATGCGAATGTCTGCTCCTGATCCACAGTCCGGTTCAGTAAGTGCAAAGTTAATATAAGAATCTGCATTCGCAAGTTGTGGTAACCACTTTGCCCTAAGATCCGGTGCACCATGATCATACATGATTTTCCAATTAAGGCCGTTAGCATGATGCAAATTCATTCTCATGCCTCCTGGCCCGCGGCAAAATTCTTCCATTACATAAAAAAACTGCTCCGTATTGAGACCAAGACCACCAAATTCTTCTGGAATAGCTAACCGAAACAAATCGTTTTTGCGACAAATTTCAAAGTATTCCGGTGGAAATACATGCGTGTTTTCGATCTCAGGCTGCAAAGCTTCAAGATCATGTTCCGTCACATAACGGATTTTCATGCGGAGTTCTTCTAGATCTTTTTTTGAAAGTAACATAGGTAAATCTTCCTTTCAGATTTTGATATTTGTCCAACTGAATAATGTTTAAGGCAAATATATCAAGCCCAACATCTTCGTTTTGAACATTTTTGTTTACAAGGTCACTATAGCATGTTGAGAATAGTTTGATAATTTATATAATTTAAACATTATTGTACCCTGTGCCAGGAATAAAGAATAAACTTCTTTATTCTCAACGATCCATCAATATAAGTATTGATTATGCTGTAATCATCACCATATATCAAAAATCATTCTTTATGCTGTATTCACCATTCATAAGATCTTATGTTTAACGTAAGCTATTT
>DCFY01000084.1 GCA_002315155.1 Megamonas sp. UBA1792 | reverse complement strand
AAAATTCGATGAATAAGGATGTTGCCAGTGTAACAATCAAGCTTAGTGACGGTAAGGATTATCCAATTACGGGATCAATCGCACAGATTGACCGTTCATTATCGGAAAACACAGGTACACTTACAGTAAAGGCATCTTTTGATAATCCGGATAATGTTCTTTTACCAGGAATGTTTGCTCGTGTGAAGATTAGCGGTGAAATTGTGCCGAATGCGGTTCTTGTTCCGCAACGTGCGGTACAGCAGCTTTTGGACAAGTCTTTTGTCATTGTTGTTGATGGAGATAATAAGTCGGAATCCCGTGCAGTTACGCTTGGCGAAAAGGTCGGCAGCTATTATATCATTAAGGATGGTATAAAGGCGGATGATACAGTTGTCGTTGAAGGTCTGACGAAGTTACAGGCTGGTATGGATCTTAACGTGACGATGGTAACTCCGGAAGAATTGAACTTGTCGATGAATTCTTAAAGGAGGGTACATCTTGTCAAAGTTTTTTATTGAAAGACCGATATTTGCAATTGTAATTTCTCTTATGATTGTTATTGTTGGGGTAATTTCTGCGGTACAGCTGCCAGTTGCACAGTATCCACAGATTTCCCCGCCTACGATAGGGGTATCGACATCGTATACAGGTGCAAATGCCAGCGTTGTCAACCAGACCGTAGCACAGATTATTGAACAGCAGGTAAATGGTACGCAGGGCATGGACTATATGAGTTCCAATGTCGATGATACGGGCCGTTACAGTCTCTCGGTTGTATTTAAGCTTGGGACAGACGGTGACATGGATTCTGTAAAGGTGCAGAATAACGTTGCGACAGCAAATGCAAGTCTGCCAAATGATGTTCAGACGGTTGGTGTAACGACGAAAAAAGCATCATCCGATATGGCACTTATGGTATCGCTCTATTCACCGAATGGTACTTATGACCGAGTTTTTATGAAGAATTATGCGGATATTTATCTTATGGATAAAATAAAGCGCGTAAGCGGTGTTGGTGATGTTAATATCTTTGGATCAGACTATGCAATGCGTGTATGGCTGAATCCGGATAAGCTTGCCGAACTCGGTCTTACTGTAGCAGACGTTACAAGTGCAATAAAGGAACAGAACGTCCAGGCTCCGGCGGGTACGATTGGCCAGCTGCCGGCACCAAAGAATCAGGAAAAACAGTATACAGGCAGGGTTCAGGGCCGTTTGACGACCCCGGAAGAGTTTGGTAATGTAATCATTAAATCCGAATCAAATGGATCGTTTGTCCGCTTGAAAGATGTTGCTCGCATTGAGACGGGTGGCAAGGCGAATACTATGCTTTCAAAGCAAAATGGACAGGAGGCTATAGGTTTTGGTGTTCAGCTGACAAATGATGCGAATGCAATGACGACAGTCGCTGCGGTCCGGAAGATTATTCAAGAAGCGTCCGTAGACTTCCCCCCGGACATGAAGTACAGTGAAGTTGTCGATAGTACAAATTTTATTAGAGAATCGATCAAGGAAGTATTGCAGACATTCTTTGAAGCGTTGCTTCTCGTTATGCTAATTGTATTTGTTTTTTTACAAAGCTGGAGGGCGACGCTCATCCCGATGATTGCCGTTCCAGTCTCGCTTATTGGTACGTTTGGTGCATTTGTCCTGTTGGATTTTTCGATCAACACATTGACATTATTTGCCATGGTGCTTGCTATCGGCCTTGTTGTCGATGATGCTATTGTTGTTATTGAAAATGTTGAGCATCATATGCGTTATAGCGGTCTTACGCCGAAAGAAGCGACGAAGCGGGCAATGAACGAAGTACAAGGACCGGTTGTTGCTATTGCTTTCGTACTAGCAGCTGTATTTATTCCGGTTGCATTTCTTGGCGGTATGATGGGCGTACTGTATAAGCAGTTTGCTCTGACAATTGCAGTATCAATGGCTTTGTCGGCATTTGTTGCATTGACGCTGACGCCGGCGCTTTGTGCACTGATGCTCAAGGCGCATGATCCCAATGCCCATACGGGGTTGCTTGGAGCATTCTTTGAAAAGTTTAATGACTGGTTTGAAAGAACCAATAAAGGCTATATCAAGATTGTTACTAAGCTGATTGGTAAAGCGAAGTATTGTATAATTTTTCTTTTGATCATTATCGGGCTTGTTGGACTGCTTTATAAGGTTGTTCCATCGACATTTGTTCCGGATGAAGATCAGGGTTTCTTTATTACTTCTGTGCAGCTTCCGGAAGGAACGTCGCTGAATCGTACAGCAGAAACAATGGATAAGCTCGCAGCGGTCATTAAAGAAAATCCGGGAGTCGCAAATGTTATGGCTATTACCGGCTATGATATATTATCCAGTGCGGCTAAATCCAATGGCGGGGCAATGTTCATCGGGCTCCAGCCTTGGAGTCAGAGAACAGATGCACAGACACAGATTAAGGCTGAAGTGGGTCGTGTATTTGGTGAAGGGGTGCAGGTAACACCGGAAGCTTCGGTTGTTGCTTTCAATATGCCGTCACTTCCAGGGCTTGGCATGGTTGGCGGTTTTACGATGCAGCTGCAGGATATGTCGGGTCATACAGATGTAGAACTTGATACAATAACGAAGCAGATTGTGGCAGCAGCGAATCAGCAGCCGGAACTGCAGGGCGTTTATTCTACCTATAAAATTAGTTCACCTAATTATGACTTTGAAATTGACCGTGAAAAGGTTAAAAATCTCGGTGTGGATTTAGCTGATGTATTCACAGCACTTCAGGTAAATTATGGTGGATCACAGGTTAATGACTTTAACCAGTTTGGTCGTACGTATAAAGTTGTTCTTCAGGCAGATACCAATTATCGTAATGAGGCTGAAACATCAAAGTTTATCTTTGTTAAAAGTGCTTCTGGAACAATGGTTCCGCTTGATACGCTCTTGAAACCGAAGATCAATACAGCCGCCTCTATTATTTCTCGTTTTAATGGTACGCGAAGTATCACAATACAGGGGAATGTCGGCAACGGCTATAGTTCAGGACAGGCAATTACAAAAATGGAACAGGTTGTTAAAGACACAGCTCCGACGGGCTTTAATATTGAATGGTCGGGGCAGAGCCGTGAAGAAAAAACTTCCAGCAACTCGACGATGCAAGTGCTGGCACTCGCACTTCTCTTTGTATTCTTGTGTCTTGCGGCACTTTATGAAAGCTGGAGTGTCCCTTATGCGGTACTTCTTACTGTACCAACAGGGGTGTTTGGTGCACTTCTTTCCGAATATGTAATGAACCTGCAAAACAGTGTGTATATGCAGATTGGGGTTATCATGATTATTGGTTTGGCGGCGAAAAATGCAATACTTATTGTTGAATTTGCCAAAGTCAGAGTTGATAAAGGCATGGAACCGGTCAAGGCAGCTATTGAAGCCGCCGGACTCAGATTACGTCCAATCATTATGACGTCGATGGCATTTATTATTGGCTGTCTCCCTCTGGCTGTTGCCAGCGGGGCTGGAGCCGGGGCTCGTAATGCCATGGGTGTTGCTGTTGTTGGTGGTATGATTTTTGCCACAGCGCTTGGTATATTCCTTATACCAGTATTTTTCATTATTGTAGAAACGGTTGCAGCAAAGTTTGGTTTTATAAAAAAGAAGAAAAAGAAAACATCAACAGATTTTATATAATTTATTAAAAAGAGATGGGACTGTCATAAGATGGTCCCATTTTCTATGAAATATAATTTTTTCAATGGATTTTCATAAAATAATGGTATAAACTAAGTGTAAGTAGAATATTTGCTGAAAAGGAGAATGAATAATGAACGTAATGAAATTGAAATGTTTTACAAAGGGAATACTTGCTTGTGCAGCTCTTCTTGCTGTATCAGCAGTAGTGTCGACACCATCTGAGGCTGCCGGCTACACATACACAAGTGAAAAATATGGCTATTCGATTGAATGCCCGACGAAGCCGGTTGGTGTTATTCCACTCAGTGCTCTTGCCGGGGATGATCAGGAAGCTGCAAAAAGTCAGGGAGATGTACTTATCTTTGCTAATGATGGCTATAACATCAAAAAAGGCTGGATTGTTATGATTGATGCGTTTGATGAGGCGTCTGTACCGGATCTGGATAAAATGTCAAAGGCAGATGGCGAGGTTTTTTGTACGAAGCTTAAAGAAAAAAGCGGTTATGAATCTGCTTCAATTATTAATCTCAATGAACATAAGGCGATTTATGCAGTAACGGCTAAAAAGATTGATGTTGATACGAATGGTGATGGAGTAGCTGACATTGTAGGCGAAGCTGATAATCAGATGATTAAGACGTTTTTCCGTGGGAAGAACCAGCGTTATGCAGTTGAGCTCATTGATAACCCGGCGTTGATTACGGCAGATATTGAAGAGTATCAGAGTGGTGTACAGTCTTTTAAAGAGCTTGATAAAACGACTTTAAGCAAGCAGGATAAGAAAGAAGTAAAAAAAAGTAAGAAATAAGGTCAAATTGTAATTGAAAAAGCAATTGTTGGACAGTGAGAGAAATACTGTTCGATGGTTGCTTTTTTTTTCGTTTTGCGTTATTATAAAACATAGATTAGCACTCACGTGGAAAGAGTGCTAACAAAAATAAAAAATAAAAGGAGTCTGTTTTTTAATGGCAAAAGAAATGCACGAGTTTCAAGCGGAAACAAAACAACTTTTGGACCTTATGGTTCATTCTATTTATACGAATCACGAAATATTTTTGCGTGAGCTTATATCAAATGCATCTGATGCAATTGATAAGGCACATTTTGAATCGCTCACAAACAGCGATCTTCTTGAAGGCGATAATGATTTTGAAATTTATCTTGTACCAGATGCTGAATCTCATACACTGACAATTTCCGATAATGGTATTGGTATGAATCGCATGGAAGTCGTGGAAAATATTGGTACGATTGCAAAGTCCGGCACAAAGGCTTTTATGGATAAGCTGAAAGAAGCAAAAGAATCCAATGGTGAAGTCACGGACAAGGAAATGATTGGCCAGTTCGGTGTAGGCTTTTATTCGGCTTTTATGGTTGCAGAAAATGTTACGATTGTTACGCGCAAGGCGGGTGAAAAGCAGGCAGTCCGCTGGGAATCAACTGGTGATGGTGCTTACAGCATTGAAGATTGCGATAAAGAAAAACGTGGTACGACCGTTACACTGACGCTTGCACCGGAATTCTTTGGCGATAAAGCTGAAGAAAACTATACGGATACACATAAGATCGAGAGTCTTGTAAAAAAGTACTCAGACTATGTACGCTATCCAATAAAAATGAATTTTGTTATTGAAGAGACACCAAAGGATAAAGATGGTAAGCCAATTGAAGGTGCTGAAAAGACAAA
>DCFY01000008.1:4953-8874 GCA_002315155.1 Megamonas sp. UBA1792 | reverse complement strand
AATACGCTGGGGCTTTACCCGATGGGTGAAGGTGCCGGTTATGCAGGTGGCATTATGAGTGCAGCAATTGATGGAATAAATACGGCACTTGCTTTTATACAGCAATATGAGGCATAATATAAATAAATATGGAAACTTGGGGGAGAAAATTTCATGGCTAGACTTTTTGGAACAGATGGGGTCCGTGGTGAAGCAAATATAGATCTCACACCGGAACTTGCTTATCGTCTGGGTAGGGCGGCTACATTGTTTTTTGGTGAAGGGAAGGATGAACAACCGATTATTCTTATTGGTCGTGATACACGTATATCGGGACAGATGTTTGAATCGGCGCTTTCAGCGGGTATTTGTTCAGCTGGGGGTAAAGTTGTTATTGCCGGAATTATTCCAACACCGGCGATTGCCTATTTGGCAAAGAAAATGAAGGCACAGGCAGGAATTGTAATATCAGCATCGCATAATCCATTTCATGATAATGGAATTAAATTTTTTGGTGGCAACGGATATAAATTGCCAGATGAAGTAGAAGATGAACTGGAACGTCTTGTTCATAATATTGCACAGGAAGATGCCTTATATCGTTCAAGTGGCAGGGAAATTGGGACAGTGGAATATCGTCATGATCTCGTTAAAGAATATATTGATTTCGTCCTTAGTACAGTTGAAGTTAAATTTGATGGAATGAAGGTTGTGCTTGACTGTGCAAATGGTGCTTCTTATGAATCAATGCCAACAATATTACGTCGGCTTGGAGCAGAGGTTGTTGTTCTCAGTAACAAGCCGAATGGTATAAACATCAATGATAGCTGCGGCTCGACACATTTGAAGGCCTTGCAGGAAGCTGTTGTTGCAAATAAAGCGGACTTTGGTATTGCCCATGATGGTGATGCAGACCGCTGCCTTTGTGTTGATGAAAAAGGTGAAATCATTGATGGAGATCGTATTTTGGTTATGTGTGCATTAGAAATGATGAATAAAGGTACACTTAAAGATAATACGGTCGTAACGACGGTTATGGCAAATATCGGTTTTCATGAAGCCGTCAAAAAGGCTGGCGGCCATGTAAAAATCACACAAGTCGGTGATCGTTATGTTCTTGAAAACATGCTGGAGCATGGATATAATCTTGGCGGTGAACAGTCTGGTCATATTATTTTCACGGATTTCAGTACGACAGGGGATGGACTTATTACAGGATTGCAGGTACTTTCATCAGTAAAGCGCAGCGGCAAGAAGGCTTCAGCACTATCCGCACTTATGACAAGCTATCCACAGCTTCTAGTCAATGTTGTTGTCAAGAGTAAGGAAGGCTGGGAAGATAATCAGAAAATAAAAGATGCTATTATTGCGGGTGATGCGGAGCTTGGTGAAATGGGACGTATTCTTGTGCGTGCATCAGGTACAGAACCGCTTATTCGTGTTATGGCAGAAGGCCCGGATCAAGTGCAGCTTAATGTGCTCTGTCACAAAATTGCAGATGTTGTAAAAAAAGAACAAGACTAATGCTTGACTATTTGCTGGATATACATTAAAATATGAACGTACAAAGGAGCACACCTTGTGTTCCTTTGTTTTTTATGAAAACATTCAAATGGATTTCCTGTTGTCTATAATGGATGCTTGTGAGGTGAAGGGTTTTTTTACGGAAAAGACGTTGTCTTAGCGCGAGCTCTTGTCTGTGGGACAAGAGGACGAGGAAGAGGTTGTCGAATTATCAGCGGATGCCTCTCGGCCGGATCGGGTCGATAAAAGCTGTCAAACCTGCGGGGTGACCGGCAGAACAAAGCAGTGTACAAAGATCAAAGAAACGGGATGCGGACCGGAATGAAGGTTCTTTCTATTTTTGTATAAAAATGGGGGTATTACTATGTGTGGTATTGTTGGATATGTAGGTGCAAAAAATGCAACACCGTTTCTTATTGAAGGCTTAACAAAGCTTGAATATCGTGGATATGATTCAGCGGGAATCGCTGTGTTTGATGGTGAGAAAATCGATGTGGAAAAAAGTGTAGGCCGTCTTGTTTCACTTAAAGAAAAAATTTCGGGTCATGAACCACAGGGTGTAATTGGTATTGGTCATACACGGTGGGCAACACATGGTCGTCCATCTGATCGTAATTCGCATCCACATACGGATTGTTCAGGTGATTTTGTCGTTGTTCATAATGGTATCATTGAAAACTATATGGCACTTAAAGAAGATCTTTTAAAAAAAGGCCATGTATTTAAATCAGAAACAGATACAGAAGTCATCGCGCATCTTTTGGAAGAACTCTATAAGGGTGATTTTGAAGCTGCAGTACGTGAAGTTCTTACGTATATTAACGGATCTTACTCCTTGGTGTTTATGTCGAAGAATGATCCTGATCGTTTGATTTGCACGAAGCAGGATAATCCACTTGTCATAGGCCTTGGTGATGGTGAAAACTTCATTGCGTCGGATATTCCGGCAATTATTGCGCGTACTCGTCGTACGTATATTATCAATGATGGTGAAGTGGCTGTTGTTAAAAAAGATTCAATCTGGATCACAAACCGCGAAGGTCAGCCAGTAACAAAGAAAGTGTTCGAAGTAAACTGGAATGCTGAAGCTGCTGAAAAGGGCGGCTATGAACATTTTATGTTGAAGGAAATTCATGAGCAGCCAAAAGCTATTCGGGATACAATTTCACCGCGTTTGTCAAAAGACAATGATGCAGTTGTACTTGATGAACTTAAATGGAATGAAGATTACCTAAACTCTTTTCAGAAAATCTTTATCGTAGCCTGTGGTACAGCATATCATGCTGGACTCGTCGGTAAATATTATATTGAAAAACTGGTACGTATTCCAGTTGAAGTTGATCTTGCGTCGGAGTTCAGATATCGTTCACCGATTATTGACGACAATACATTAACAATTGTTATCAGTCAGTCGGGCGAAACAAGCGACACGTTGGCAGCGCTCAAGGAGTCGAAGCGCCTTGGAGCCAAAACACTGGCTATTACAAATGTAGTGGGATCTTCTATTGCGCGTGAAGCTGATCAGGTTATTTATACATGGGCTGGTCCGGAAATCGCTGTAGCGTCAACTAAAGCCTATACAACACAGCTTGTTACTGTGTTTATGCTTGCAATGTATATGGCAGGAATTAAGGGGACGATAGCACCGCAGCGGACCAAGGAACTTCTTACAGACCTCCGTCAGCTTCCGGCACAGATCAGTGAAACGCTTGAAGATGTTGAGCCAATTAAGACATTTGCCAAGGAATATGGTTTTTGTGAAGATGTGTTCTTCATTGGTCGTTCACTTGACTATGATGTAGCACTTGAAGGTGCGTTGAAACTTAAGGAAATTTCTTATATCCATGCTGAAGCGTATGCTGCTGGTGAACTTAAACATGGAACACTTGCGCTTATTATTGAGGGCGTACCTGTTATTGCGATTGCTACACAAAAGGCAGTCTATGAAAAAACATTAAGTAATATCAAAGAAGTTAAGGCACGTGATGCTATCGTTATCGGTATTGCAGCTAGGGATGATACTGAACTTGAAAAATATGTTGATCATGTAATCAAGGTGTCACAGACGGATGAATTACTCATACCACTTCTTACAGTTGTGCCGTTGCAGCTCTTAGCATATTATGCAGCAATCACAAGAGGCTCCGATGTCGATAAACCACGTAATCTGGCAAAATCTGTAACAGTAGAATAAAGCAAACAGCACAGAGCTGCCCCGTACTCGCGGTGGCTCTGTGCTGTTTTGATATAAATATAGAATGTTGCTAATGCGTTTGAGATATCTTATAATATTTGCCAGCCTTTATTGTTCATTGGATGATAATATCGAATACTTTCCTAATAAAAAGAAATTGCTGCTCTTGACAAATATGGAATGAGAACGTATCATATATAACAATATCTTTAGAAAATCGTTTG
>DCFY01000008.1:3109-4633 GCA_002315155.1 Megamonas sp. UBA1792 | reverse complement strand
TGGCATTTTATTTTAAAGAAGCATCGCATACATTTGGAGAGTATTTATTGGTTCCTGGTTATTCCTCGGAAAAATGTATTCCGGCAAATGTTTCTCTTGAAACACCGCTTGTAAAGTTCAAAAAAGGTGAAGAACCAAAGATCAAAATGAATATCCCAATGACATCTTCGATTATGCAGGCTGTATCAGATGATAACATGGCAATTGCTCTGGCTAAAGAAGGCGGCGTGTCCTTTATTTATGGGTCACAGTCTATTGAATCTGAAGCAGCCATGGTGTCCAGAGTAAAAAACTATAAATCCGGTTTTGTAAGCAGTGATTCAAATATTAAGCCAACAACGACATTAGAAAGAATTCTTGCAATAAAAGAGGCAACAGGGCACTCAACAATGGCTGTTACAGAGGATGGAACACCAACAGGTAAGCTGGCTGGTATTGTAACGAGCCGTGACTATCGTGTAACACGTATGAGTATGGATACAAAAGCAGAAGTTTTTATGACACCGTTTAGCAAGCTTGTCTATGCAGATGCGGATACGACGTTGTCAGAGGCAAATGATCTCATATGGAAGCATAAGCTGAACATGTTACCACTTATTGACAAAAATCAGCGTCTGCGTTATATGGTATTTAGAAAAGATTATACGGATAATAAGGAAAATGAACTTGAACTTATTGATGTGAATAAGCGCTATGTTGTTGGCGCTGGTATCAATACACGTGATTATGCAACGCGTGTTCCGGCACTTCTCGCAGCGGGCGCAGATGTTCTTTGTATCGATTCCTCGGAAGGGTTTTCCGAATGGCAGCGCATTACACTCCAGTATATCCACAAGAACTTTGGCGACGATGTTAAGGTTGGTGCCGGAAACATTGTTGATCGTGAAGGTTTTCGCTTTCTAGCCGAAGCGGGTGCAGATTTCATTAAAGTTGGTATTGGTGGTGGCTCTATTTGTATCACGCGTGAAACAAAAGGAATTGGGCGTGGTCAGGCAACGGCACTTACTGACGTAACAAGAGCGCGTGATGAATATTACGAAGAAACAGGTATCTATGTTCCGGTGTGTTCCGATGGTGGTATCGTCCATGATTATCATATTACACTTGCACTTGCGATGGGTGCTGACTTCATGATGCTCGGACGTTACTTTTCCCGTTTTGATGAAAGTCCAACGGATAAGGTAAAAATTAATGGGAACTACCTTAAGGAATATTGGGGGGAAGGCTCTAACCGTGCAAGAAACTGGCAGCGTTATGATCTTGGCGGCGATAAAAAACTTTCTTTTGAAGAAGGTGTTGATTCGTATGTACCATACGCCGGTTCACTGAAGGATAATGTTCATATTACACTGAGTAAAGTTCGCTCGACGATGTGCAATTGCGGATCGCTTAGTATTAAGGATTTCCAGAAGAATGCGAAACTTACGCTTGTATCAGCGACAAGCATTGTCGAAGGTGGTTCGCATGATGTCATTCTTAAAAATAAATTTTCGCGTGATTAATCGCGAAAAATAGTAGAAAAAA
>DCFY01000008.1:0-2719 GCA_002315155.1 Megamonas sp. UBA1792 | reverse complement strand
GGGAAAGCATCATGTTTTTCTGTGTCCGATTATGATACATATGTGAATTATTAGTTTTATGGGTTTTTTAGTGCATTTCCCCAAACTTCAAATAGCATGTCCATATGCCAGCGGGCATTTGCTGGGCTGGTTGATGGAAGAGAAATGAAATCAATATTTGTGTTTTTTAGTAATTCTTTATTGTGTTTTTTAAAGGATTGGAAAGATTTGTTTCCATTAAAACAAATCTTTTTAATCTTGGGATATTGGCCGAGCAAATAGTTAAAATCATTTGCTTTTTCATTTGTAATTGCTGTATCAAGACTGCCGGAGCGTTCGCAGGTTTCTAAGGAATCCCATAGAGCAATATGATGCCTGATCAATAAAGAAAGACGCGCAGCGTAAGTCTCAGGGACTGCAGAGTGGTTGAGCAGACAAGAGAGAAGCGGCCAAAAACGATTTTGCGGGTGTGCATAGTATTGTTGCTGTTCCAGCGATTTGATACCTGGCATGGATCCGAGGATAAGCAGGGTACAGTTTTTGTCGATGCTTGGTGGAAAACCACTGCAAAAGTTGTTCTTTGGCATAATAAAATAAGTCTCCTTTAAAAATATGGATTATGGTTGTATTCTTTTACTATAGAAGAATTTCAGCAGTTTTTCAATATATGACTCTATACTAAAAGAAAGATTTGTATGTAGTAGGGAATTTTGGTATTGTTTTTATAGATGTATAGGAGGAATTTTATATGCGTGTTTTGTTGGCAGAAGATGATAAGAGACTAGGAAACCTTATAAAATATATGCTCGAACAGAATGATATTTCTGTAGAATGGGTCATCAGCGGAGACTTAGCATACGAGTATGCAATATATGACGAGTATGATATTCTTATTCTTGACTGGATGATGCCAATCGAAAGTGGGGTAAGTGCCTGCAAGCGTCTTCGTGAAAATGGTTATGAGAAAGCGGTGCTTATACTGACAGCAAAGGATGCTGTCGAAGACCGGGTCACGGGTCTTGATGCAGGTGCTGATGACTATCTTATAAAGCCATTTGAGTTTGTGGAACTTTTGGCGAGATTACGGGCGCTGGGAAGACGCAGCAGCCAGAAAATCCAGCAGGACATTTTGCAGATTGGTGAATTTTCACTGAATCGCACAGCGAAAGTACTGAGGAAAAAACAGCAGGTTATCCAGCTTTCTCCTCGTGAGTTTCAGATTTTTGATCTTTTAGCACAGAATATAGGAATTGTTGTTCCGCGTGATATTATTCTTGATCGTATATGGGGACTGGAGTCGGAAGTGAGTTCAAATAATATTGATTCTTATGTCAAGCTTCTGCGGAAGAAACTTGATTTAGGCGACGATAAGACGATGATTCATACAATACGTGGCGTTGGCTATAAGCTGGAGGCGGATTGATTTTGTGTCAATGAATATGTTTGGTCGCAGCCGTCGTCGTTTGACGTTGTATTATTCGATCGTCATGTGCTGTTTTCTTATGGTATTGATTTTTTTTGTATACAAAAGCTTGGAATGGTCAATTTCGTCAGAACAGGCAAGAGAGCTTCTTGATACGGCAAATGATGTTGCTTATGCACAGGGATTTCTTATACAACATCGGGAATTACTCGTTAATGATAGTTCGACGTACAAGAACAACCGTGATCGACTTTTTTTCTATGTGTTTGATAATGAAGGACGTATGGTGAACTTTTCACGATCTACTTTTTTGATTGAGCCGTTTATTCTTGATACGATTGCTGATTGGAAGGTCGCAGGTGGTGAGGTAGCAGTATTTTCTGAGGAAAAAAATTTAAAAGTAGAGTACAAGATCATGATGACGGCACATCCTATTGTTGTGAATGGTGAAAAAAAAGGTATGGTTTATGTTGGTAAGGAAGTTACGGCAATCTATAATGGTCTCAGAAAAGCAACGTATGTGCTGATTATCCTTGCTGTCTTAGCTCTTATTGTTGCCACAATTGCGGGGCATATTATGTCGGCTAAAGCGATTGTACCTTTGCGAGAGGCCTATGAAAAACAAAGACAGTTTGCTGCGGATGCCTCACATGAGCTTCGGACGCCGCTTAGTGTTATTATGGCTTCGGCGGATGTGTTGGAAAATGATGCGTCTGTAACATCGCCGTTTTTGCGGCAGGTTATTGCAGATATGCGTGATGAGGTCAAGAAAATGACAAAGCTGGTAGGTGATCTTCTTACAGTCGCACGTGGTGATAATCAGGTGCTGAAGCTCAATAAGCAAAAATTTGATTTGGCAGCGCTTATCGAACAAACGGTTCGTATGATGCAGCCATTGGTTGAGAAAAAAAATATTGAGCTTATTTGTGAAGGAATTATGCCAACACAGATACATGCCGATGAGCAGAAAATCAAGCAGTTGATACTTATCCTTGTTGATAATGCGGTAAAGTATACTCCGAAAGGCGGCAGGGTTACAGTTCGTCTTGCCAGTGATAAGAAGGGGAAAGTAAGAATCAATGTTCGGGATACCGGTATAGGGATTGCCCGAGCTGACCAGGAACGTGTTTTTGATCGGTTTTATCGTGTTGATAAAGCACGTTCACGCGAATCAGGCGGTAATGGTCTGGGTCTTGCAATTGCGCAGAAAATAGTGAATCTGCATATGGGTAAGATCTATATTGAGAGTGAAGAAGGCAAAGGAGCAACATTTATTGTTGAACTAAAGAAATAAAAACACCCCGTTGACAGTTTGAA
>DCFY01000012.1 GCA_002315155.1 Megamonas sp. UBA1792 | reverse complement strand
ATGCCCGATGCGCAATATCCTTACGGTAGTGCACATTGACAAAGTTTATTTTTTTTACACCAGCATAGGCTTTATCAACCGCACTCTTGATGTCTGGCGCTGTTGCAACAACGCCAAGAACACGACCACCATTTGTAACAATCTTTCCGTCCTTTACAGCTGTACCTGCATGAAATACAAGATTACCAGCAGCTTCAGCTGCATCAAGACCAGTGATTTCATCGCCCTTATTGTACGACTTCGGATAACCGCCCGCTGCCATAACGACACAGACAGCCGCTTCTTTTTTCCATTTCACTTCTGTATCTTTAAGTGTACCATCAATGCAGGCAAGCATAACTTCAAGAAAATCACTTTCAAGAAGCGGCAGCACAACCTGCGTTTCCGGATCGCCAAAGCGCGCATTGAACTCAATAACCTTTGGTCCATCCGGCGTAATCATGAGACCAGCATAGAGACAGCCCATATATTTACGGCCTTCGGCCTTCATTGCGGCAATCGTCGGATCAAGTATTTCCTTTTGGACACGCGCAATAATTTCAGAGGTTGCGGCAGGTGCAGGTGCATAGGCGCCCATACCACCAGTATTAGGTCCCGTGTCTTCATCATATGCCCGTTTATGATCCTGTGATGATATCATTGGAACAATTGTATCACCATCCGTAAATGTTAAAAGTGAGACTTCCTCACCGATAAGACATTCCTCAATAACAACGCGGCTGCCCGCACTGCCAAAAGCTTTATCATACATGATCTCATCAATGGCTTCAATTGCCTGATCAATCGTTTCAGCTACAACGACACCCTTGCCAGCTGCCAGGCCATCAGCCTTGATGACAATGGGAGCGCCCTGTTCCCGGACATAAGCCCGTGCCCTTTCCACTTCCGTAAACACTTCATACTTCGCTGTCGGAATACCGTACTTATTCATAAGATTCTTTGAGAACGCCTTAGATCCCTCAATCTCAGCTGCAGCCTTTGATGGTCCAAACGCCTTGATACCTGCTTTTGCAAAGGCGTCAACAATACCATTTGCCAGAGGTACTTCGGGACCGATGACAACAAGATCAATATTTTTCCCTTGTGCAAACTGCACAAGCGCACCATTGTCAGCAATCGACAAATTGACACACACGGCATACTTTTCTATACCGGGATTTCCTGGAACTGCATAGATCTTCCCAACTCTTTTACTTGTTTTGAGCTTCCACACCAGAGTATGTTCACGACCACCGCCGCCAATAACTAAAACATCCATTTTTTTGCTGCCTCCGCTTACTTATTGATCTGCTGTATAAGATAGTTTTGAATACATTCATCATATGCAGCTGTATGCTTAAAGGCTTCCTGTGCAAGCTTCATACGTAGCATACCATTCACACCGCCGACTTTCCTGACATCCGCTGCAATTTCGTCATAACGGGAAGGATTCGTGACAACCGTAACAAACTTAAAGTTCTTCGCTGCTGCACGAATCATTGCGGGTCCGCCAATGTCAATATTTTCGATTGCTTCAGCAAGCGTCACGTTCAGTTTCTCAATCGTCTGGCGAAATGGATAAAGATTTACAACAACGAGATCAATTCCGGTGATCTTATGATCTTTCATTGCCTGTACATGCACCGGATTGTCACGTACAGCAAGAATACCACCATGGATATACGGATTTAGTGTTTTTACACGACCATCCATAATTTCCGGAAAACCTGTAACATCACTCACATACATAACCGGTATGCCAGCATCCTTGATGGCTTTCATCGTGCCACCTGTCGAAATAATTTCCACACCAGCTTCATTAAGCTTTCTGGCAAATTCTACGATACCGGTTTTGTCTGATACACTGATTAGCGCGCGTTTGATCTTCATTGAGACTCTCCACCTTTTTAATTTATTTTTGAATTCTTACATGACGGCCATCAATCCTGAGCTTTCCATTTATATAGAGCTCAATAGCATATGGATATAAGATATGTTCTTTGTTGAGTACTCTTGCAGCCAGGGTATCCTCTGTATCATTATCCATTACAGGTACCGTATCCTGTAAAATGATAGGTCCACTGTCCATACCTTCATCGACAAAATGAATAGTACAACCGGATACCTTCACACCATAGGCAAGTACATCACGATGAGCATGCGCCCCCCCAAATGAAGGCAAAAGCGACGGATGGATATTCATAATGCGTCCGGTAAATTCATGCACAAAATATGGGCTTAGTATGCGCATGAATCCCGCAAGAATAACAAGTGAGACATCATGTTTTCTGAGTACCGCAATAATCTTTTCTTCAAACTCCTGCTTTGTCACACACTGCTTACGGTCGATACATACCGCTGGTATATTCCCTTCTGCCGCGCGTTCAAGTGCCCCGGCAGAAGGTTTGTCAGTAATGACAACACCGATTTCTGCGTTGATTTGACCACTTTCTATAGCAGCAATAATCGATTGAAGATTTGTGCCTCTTCCGGAGCATAAAACGCCCAGAATTGCCTTAGTCATCAAAAACCCCGCCTTTGAT
>DCFY01000082.1 GCA_002315155.1 Megamonas sp. UBA1792 | reverse complement strand
TGAATACTGTAATAATGTATACATGTTTACAAGATTACGCATGGATTACAGGATGATGTGTAATAGAATCAATGAACAATAGCAATGACAGGGTAAAGAGTATCTGATCGTTCTTACAGAGAGCTGGTGGTCGCTGTAAACCAGTAGAACAGGATGCTTGACATCGCCCCAGAGCTTTTATGCCGATTTTTTTAGGAGGCATAGACGTATTTCAGCGTTAATGAAGGTCGATGATGACCATGAGTATAATGCAGGGTGGTACCGCGGAATATCCGCCCCTGTTGTCAGAAGATATATTTTGACAGCAGGGGCGGTTTTTATTTTTGGGAGGATTATTTATTATGAAACATGTATTATCGGTTTTAGTGCAAAACCAACCGGGTGTATTGGTCCGTGTTGCAAGCATGTTTTCGCGCAGGGAGTTTAATATTGACAGTCTTTCAGTCGGTGTTACGCAAAATCCTGAGTTTTCCCGAATTACAGTTGTTGTTGATGGAGATGAATATCTTGTTGATCAGATGATCAAGCAACTGGAAAAACTACCGGATGTTGTTGCTGTACAGCGGTTAGACGCCAGTGCAGCTGTATATAGAGGTATGACTTTGATAAAGGTCAAGGCTGATGACACGAATCGACTTGATGTGCTGAAAATGGCAGAGCTGTTTCGTGTACATGTCATTGATGTACAACCGACAACATTGATTTTTGAGATTACCGGAGATGATGATAAAGTTACAGCGTTTACGCGCCTGTTGTCACCCTATGGGATTCTCGAGGTCATCCGTACCGGGCTTATCGGCCTGGAACGTGGTGAACATACTATACACGAACATTGTGAGGAGAGAGAGTATTATGGCAAAAATTTATTATGACCAAGATGCAAACTGGAGTATTATGCAGGGAAAGACCGTAGCTGTTATCGGGTATGGCAGCCAGGGACATGCACACGCATTAAATCTGAAAGACAGCGGGGTGGATGTAGTTGTTGGTCTTTACGAAGGCAGCAAATCCAAGGCGAAAGCAGAAGCTGCAGGTCTTAAGGTGACTACGGTTGCTGAAGCTGTAAAACAGGCGGACATTACGATGATTCTTCTGCCGGATGAAAAACAGGCAGATGTCTATAAAGCAGAAATCGGACCAAACCTTAAAACTGGCAGTGCATTAGCGTTTGCGCATGGTTTTAATATCCATTTCAAGCAGATCATGCCGCCGGCAGATGTTGATGTATTCATGGTTGCACCTAAAGGACCGGGTCATCTTGTTCGTCGCGTATTTACACAAGGCGGTGGGGTTCCGGATGTGTTTGCTGTAGAACAGGATGCTTCAGGTAATGCAATGGAAATTGCACTTGCATATGCACGAGGCATCGGTGGTACAAAAGCTGGTGTTATCAAGACAACTTTCAGGGAAGAAACGGAAACAGACCTCTTTGGTGAACAAGCTGTTCTCTGTGGTGGTGTTACACATTTGATTCAGAATGGTTTTGAAACACTTGTTGAAGCAGGTTATCAGCCGGAAATTGCGTACTTCGAATGTTTCCATGAAATGAAACTTATCGTTGATCTTATGTATGAAGGCGGTATGGCCAACATGCGTCGCTCTATCAGCGATACAGCTGAATATGGTGACTATATGATTGGACCTCGTATCGTTACAGAAGAAACAAAGAAGGAAATGAAGAAGGTTCTTAAAGAAATTCAGGAAGGTACTTTCGCTAGAAACTGGCTTGTAGAAAATAGAGCGGCTGGTCGTGCAGAATTCCTTGCACTTCGCCAGAAACATGCTGAACATCAGATTGAACAGGTCGGTGGTAAGCTCCGCAACATGATGTCATGGCTTAAGACGAAAAAAGAAGACTGATTGGTTTATAATAAAATGAATTAGAACTTGAATCGGCTTATGCTTCTTACTATAAAAGGAAGTATGAGCCGATTTTTCTAATAAAAGGAAAGCAATATTGGAGGTTTTTTTATGGGAATGAATATGACCGAAAAGATTTTGGCAAAGCACGCAGGTCTTACATCTGTAAAGCCGGGACAGCTGATTACCTGCAAACTTGATATGGTGCTTGCTAATGATATTACGGCACCACCATCCATCAAGGCATTTGAAGAAATTGGGCGGCCGGTATTTGACCGGACTAAAATTGCACTAGTGCCGGATCATTTCACACCGAATAAGGATATAAAGACAGCGGGGCTAACCAAAGCCGTGCGTGAATTTGCTAAAAAGCATGATATTGTGAATTATTTTGAAGTTGGGCGTATGGGCATTGAACATGTTATTCTGCCGGAAAAAGGGCTGGTTGCTCCGGGAATGCTTACGATAGGTGCAGATTCGCATACATGTACATATGGTGCTGTCGGCGGTTTTTCAACAGGCGTTGGACAGACAGACCTGGGTGTAGCGCTTGCAACGGGTGAAGCATGGTTCAAGGTTCCGGAAACGATTAAAGTAGAGCTTATTGGTAAAAAGCCGGAAAATATCAATGGTAAGGATGTCATTCTTACACTTATTGGACGTATTGGTGTCGATGGTGCGCGTTATAAGGCACTGGAATTTGCTGGTGAAGGTCTGGCCTCGCTCTCAATGGCAGACCGCTTTACGATTGCGAATATGGCAATCGAAGCTGGGGGCAAGAATGGGATTTTTCCGGTTGATGACAATACAAAGGAATATATTAAGGATCGTGTAATGAAGGCCTATGAAATTGTTGAACCGGATGTTGACGCACAGTATTCTAAGACGGTAGAAATTAATCTATCCGAGCTGAAACCCGTTGTTGCATTTCCACATCTTCCGGGTAACACAAAGCGCGTTGAGGATATTGGTGAAATAAAGATTGATCAAGTTGTTATTGGATCGTGTACGAATGGTCGCATTGAAGATCTGGCAATTGCGGCTGAAATACTTAAAGGGCATAAAATTCATAAAGATGTTCGCTGCATTATTATACCGGGCAGCCAGCAGGTCTATCTTGATGCAATGAAGCTTGGCTATGCAGAAATATTTGTTGCTGCCGGAGCTGCTCTTAGCACACCAACATGTGGTCCGTGTATGGGCGGACACATGGGTATTCTTGCAGCTGGTGAACGTTGTGTATCGACAACAAATCGTAATTTTCGTGGTCGCATGGGCCATGTGGAAAGTGAAGTCTATCTTGCTGGCCCGCATGTTGCAGCAGCGAGTGCAATTCTTGGCAGGATAGCGACACCAGAGGAGGTAAAGTGATATGAGATTAGAAGGTAAGGTTTGGCGCTACGGCGATAATGTAGACACAGATGTCATCATTCCGGCACGGTATTTGAATTCATTTGATCCCTCGGAGCTTGCGACACACTGCATGATCGATATCGACGAAAGCTTTTCCCAAAACGTTAAAGCAGGTGATATCATGGTCGGTGGTAAAAACTTTGGTTGTGGTTCTTCGCGTGAGCATGCACCAATTGCAATTAAGGCAGCAGGTATTCCCATCATTGTTGCAGCGAATTTTGCCCGTATTTTTTATCGTAACGGCATTAATATCGGTTTGCCGCTTCTTGAAATTGGTGATGATGTTGAAAAAATCAAGGCAGATGATACGCTGCGCATTGACACGGTAGCAGGTATTGTTGAAAATATCAGCACGGGTGATGTGTTCCATGCAC
>DCFY01000109.1:8793-15565 GCA_002315155.1 Megamonas sp. UBA1792 | reverse complement strand
CCTTCAATCAGTCTTGTCTGCTCATGTTTTACAACCGGTTCGATCCTGACAAAAGGTGTTGCAGCCTTCTGTCTTGTGCCATGCTGTATGTGAAACGGGTCCTGCAATACAATATTTTTTTCCGCTCTTTCTGCTCCCTTTACCCGCTCCGGTTCTCCTTGCTTTTCTATAGCAGCAGGTGCCTCTCCATGCCCTTGTTTAGCTACGGTCGCCGGCAAAGAATCTGTTGTCGCCGAGGTCACCTGTATAAAAACTGTATATCCGGCAAGCAGTAAAAGAACAAGAAAAAGCACTTTATTTCTTGGTTCTTGCCAAAATCTCTGCCATTCAGCCTGCATACGCCCGCCTCCCTTTTATTGGAATATTGCATAAATTCCATATAGACAAAACAGCTCTGCCCCCGCAGGGAATTACAGAGCTGCATCCTTTTATCTTATTCTTTTTTTAACGCCTGAAGTCTTGGTCCCATAATCTTTTTATAAGCCTCAACGCCTGGCTGATTGAATGCGTCTACATCCGCAAGTTCACCTTCGTAGGCAATGGACATTGACAACATATAGAGAAGTTCCCCTAAATGATAAGGTGTAAGCTCCGGCAGACTGAACAGCGCATTAAAACGATGATTCGATGCAAGCGCATCAGCATTGGACTGACGAGCAACTTCAAGCGCCTGCCCCATTGTTACACCAGAAATATCCGACAGCTTCTTTGCTTCAGGGAAAGCATCCGGAATCGTTATATCATTCTTCCACTTTTCGATACGAATGAACTGTACGATCTTGTTTAGTTTACCTTCCTGATGCTGCTGTGTCTGCGCATGCATATCTGTCGTTCCGACTGCAACAATCGGTGTTCTTCCGTAGCAGACTTCCTTGCCTTCCTTGTTAAACTGTTTGCCAAGTGATTCAGCCAGAAGCTGCACATACCATTCGGAAACAGATTTCAGATAATCACCATAGGACATCATAACTTCAATGTCACGACCATATTTTTCCGAAGCAATAAACTTGAGTGCTGCATTAAGCATTGCCGGGTTCTGCCACATATCTTCATTCTGACAAACCTTATCCATATCTTTTGCACCATCAAGAAAAGCTTTGATATCAAAACCAATACAGGCTGCCAATGTAAGACCAACCTCGCAGAAAATCGAGAACCGTCCGCCGACACCATCTGGAACGCTGTACGTTGGCCAATTTTTTTCAACTGCAAGCTTTTTCAGGAGTGTAGGATTTTTTTCGCTAGGGTCTGTTACGGCTACGACTTCAACTTCGATCTCAGGATTCTTTCTGAGCGCTTCATAGATGACCATGAAATTTGACATTGTATCAAGCGTACCACCCGACTTGGATATAACTAGCAGCATCACACGATATGTGCGCTTTGCATGAGACTTTGTCACTTTTGCCGCAGCTTCAAAATGAGCAATAAGATCATTTGTCCTGCGCGGATCTATATTATTACCGCTAAAATAAATCTTTGGAAAACCTTTTCGTTCTTCCAGCGATTTACTATTCCAAAACTCACCGCAATGAACATCAAAAAGTACCTTGTTGCCAAGATATGATCCTCCAATACCAAGTGATACAACAGCATCAACGCGGTTCTTTACAGAATCTGTAAGTTCTTGTAAATGTGCCATGGACTTTGGTGAGTTCAAATGTCCTTCTTCAATATAAGGCAGCTGGCTGAACAGAACCCGTTCCGGTGTACCATCCTTCGATAAATGTTCACGAATCACACCCGTTTCACGCATAACTTTCATCGCTTCATGGGCCTTTTTTAAATCTTTTTCATACGCTTTAAGGTCTTCTGCTGTAACCTTGCCTTCACCAAAAAGATTATCATAATCAAATGCAAAACCAGATTTCAATTTTAAACTCATTTTCTTTAACACCCTCGATTCATATTTAATATTTTCCTATCATATTAATCTATCTTTACTACATAGTTTATATTATATCATGCGGATGTTTGGCTGTTAAGACCAGTTTCTTTATCACTTTCATCAAAGATTAAACGATTTATTCTTGTTTGTTCTCATTTATCCTTTTATCTTCTTTTGTAAGCATTGGCCCGATGGACTGAAGCAAATAGGTCATAAAATGTTCCCGGAGCTCCGGCCGTTTGAGTGCATACTCAACCGTTGCTTCAAGGAATCCTTCCTTATCGCCGATATCATAGCGGCGGCCATAGAAGTTATAAGCATAAACTGCCTTCTTTGCCGCCAACTCACAGATCGCATCCGTAAGCTGAATCTCATTGCCACGTCCCGGTACCGTATGTGCTAAAATCTCAAAAATCTCCGGATCAAGAATATACCGTCCCAATACAGCCAAATTAGATGGTGCTTCGCTGATATCCGGTTTTTCAATAAGATTAAGTGCCTGCCAGACATTCGGTTTCACGGTTCGTGGATTCACAATACCATAGCTCGATACCTTATCTTTAGGTACGCGCTGTACCCCAAGCACGCTTCCGCCAAGATCCTCATATACATTTATAAGCTGTGCCAGACAAGGCACCTTCGCATCGACAAGATCATCGCCAAGAAGTACAGCAAAAGGCTCATTACCAACGAACTGCCGTGCACAGAGCACAGCATGACCGAGCCCTTTGGCTTCCTTCTGCCGGATAAAATGAACCGTAATATTGGATATATCTTCAATCATACTGAGCATTTCATATTTCCCTTGTGCCTTAAGCTGCATCTCAAGCTCCAGAGAACGATCGAAATGATCCTCAATCGAACGCTTATTACGCCCAGTAATGATAAGTATTTCTTCAATACCGGAAGCGATTGCCTCCTCAACAATGAACTGAATCGCTGGTTTATCCACGATTGGCAGCATTTCCTTTGCCTGTGCCTTTGTTGCTGGTAAAAAGCGTGTGCCAAGTCCCGCTGCCGGGATAATCGCCTTACGAATTTTCTGCATAGATTACCTGCTCCTCTTCTTTGCCTGCTGTTTATCCTCGAATTATTTTCAAAAGCTCGTCGGTCTTGTCCCTGAGTAGTTTCTTATCCTGACGAACCTCAACGTTCAGGCGAATAACCGGTTCTGTATTCGACATGCGCAGATTAAATCGCCATTCAGGATACTCAATACTAAGGCCGTCAACTTTTGTCACCGTTCCGGTCTTACCATAACGTTCTTCGATTTGTGCAAGCACAGCCCTTGCATCCTTTACCTTACTGTTGATTTCACCACTGATTGGGTAACGTTCCATGCGTTCCTTCATAAGTGTCGATAAAGGCTTGCCTGCTTTGGAAAGCAGTTCAAGCACAAGAAGCCATGGAATCATGCCACTGTCACAGAAGGAAAAATCCTTAAAATAGTGATGTGCTGACATCTCACCGCCATAGACTGCATTTTCTTTTCGCATACGATCCTTAATAAACGCATGCCCACTCTTGCACATAACTGGTACCCCGCCCATTTCTTCAGCAATTTCAATCGTATTCCAAACAAGGCGCGGATCATAAATAACCTTTGCCCCCTTATTTTTTTCAAGAAAAGCCTTTGCAAGAAATCCTACCATGTAGTACCCTTCGATAAAGCTGCCCTTTTCATCAAACATGAAACAGCGGTCAAAATCGCCATCCCAGGCAATTCCGGCATCTGCATGATGTTCCCGTACAACTTTTGCCGTAGCTTCACGATTTTCCTGAAGAATCGGATTTGGTACACCATTCGGGAAGTTACCATCCGGTTCGTTGTAGACCTTGATGCATTCAAATGGTAAATACTTTTCGATTATATTGATAATCGGACCAGCCGCACCGTTTCCCGTGTTCATAACAATTTTGAGCGGCTTTAATGATTTTAGATCGACATAAGTAAGCAAATGCTTGATGTAGTCTGCCATAATATCAACATTTTCAACAGATCCTTTCGGTCCGTTGACTGGAGCAAACACCCCTGTTATAACCTTTTCTTCAATATCCTTGAGTCCTGTGTCGCTGCTGATTGGACGTGCTTCCTTGCGGACAAGTTTCATCCCATTATATTCTTTAGGATTGTGGCTGGCCGTTATCATAATACCGCCATCCAGCTTCAAATGTGCTGTCGCAAAGTAAATCATTTCCGTACCGCACTGTCCGATATCGACAACATTACAGCCCATTTCCGTGAGACCACGAACAAGCGCATCACGAATTGACGGTCCCGACAGACGAATATCATGACCAACGACTACTTTCTTTGCATCAAACAACTCAACGAAAGTCCGTCCTATACGATATGCAATTTCTTCATTTATATCCGTCGGATACTTCCCCCGAATATCATATGCACCGAAACCTTTTCTGCTTAATTCCATACCATTCACTCTCCTGTTCTCATTTTATGAATCGTGTATATATTCGTTATACGAAAGAAAAATCCCTTCATGAAGGGATTTTTTCTTTAACCAAACACACGCTGTGCTACGCATTGTTATATAATTTCGCATAAGACCGCCTCAGGCCTCTGCGCGTTATGTAGTATGCCACAGCAAGCGGCAGACATGCACCAATCCAGGCCATCGGATTCGCAAAACATGCACCAATATAGCCAAAATGATCCACAAGGACAATCGCTGCCCCTGCACGCATACAAAGCTCCATAATTCCTGCAATCGTCGGTACCATATTCTGTCCCAACCCCTGCAATGTATAGCGATAGACAAAAAGCAATGATAAAACAAAATAATTTACGCCATTTACTGTAAGATACATCTGTCCATAGTCGATAACCTGCTGCTGACCATCACCGACAAACATATGCATGATATACGGCCCACACAATATAGTAAAAAGCCCAACCATGATGCTGAAAGCACCTGACATAAGGATGCATTGGTTTACACCCTTTTCGATACGGTCAATCTTCTTTGCGCCATAGTTTTGTGCCGTATAGGCGGCCATTGCCATACCAAAAGACATCATTGGCATTACGGCAATAGCATCAACCTTCTGTGCAGCTGCATAAGCTGCCACAGCAATCGGCCCCAGATGGTTCAATGCGATCTGCAGAATAACCGCCCCAATCGCAATGATCGAAGCCTGAAACCCCATTGGCAGCCCAACCTTAAGATGTTCCCAGAGAATTCCTTTTGAAAGATGCCAATCCTCACGCCAAATATGAAGAATTGGCAGTTTCTTCACTATGTACAGGATACAAAAAAGATTTGATAACAGCTGTGCTGTTACCGTTGCAGCTGCTGCTCCTGAAACACCCCAGCCAAACACAAGGATAAAGAGCACTTCCAAAATAATATTAATGACTGTCGCCAATATCATAAAATAAAGTGGTGTCCGGCTGTCACCAAGTGCCCGAATAAGATTCGACAGCATATTGAACATTACCGTAATTGAAATTCCACCATAAACAATACTAATAAATCTCGTTGCATCATCGAGAATTTCCGGTGGTGTCTGCATCCAGATCAGAAAAGTCCGGCAAAACAAAGTGCCAAATACCGTCAGTATAATCGACGAAACAACACTCAAAACAATGCAGGCTGCAGCACTTCGGCGCACACCTTCTTCATCGTTTGCTCCGAAACGCTGTCCCGTATAAATAGAGAATCCTGTTGTAAGCCCAATAACAAACCCAATCATAAAAAACATAAGACTTCCTGTACAACCAACCGCTGCCAGGGCATCCACCCCCAGAAAACGTCCGACAAGCAGTGTATCTACAAACGCATAAAGCTGTTGAAATATATTACCCGCAATAAGCGGCATCGTAAAGAAGAAAATCAGCTTTGCCGGATTTCCCTCTGTTAAGTTCTTTGTCATAGTATTCCTCTATTTCTCTCTATTTTCATCATCTTACTCATTCAAAATATTGTGTAACAAATGTACGAAGCTTTTCCTGCAGCACCATTACATTACCAACAATTGCTCCCGACTGCGCCATAAGCTTCGTGTAATGAAACACATGCGTACGGTTCACCATATAGTCTGCAGGATATGGCACTACCTTCACATCTTCCTTCGTAAAGTTGAGGACAGCACGCTCCATATGAAAGGCCGACGTCACAAGAATTGGCTGTGTAAGCCCACGCTCGCTCAGAATGCGACTGGAAAATTTTGCATTCTGCCTCGTATTAAGGCTCTTATCTTCGATAAGAATATCCTTTTCCTCCACACCAAGACTTAGTAAAATACGCTTGGCAATTGCGGCCTCCCTGCCACTATCTTCATATACCTGCCCGCCTGTCAAAAGGATCGGCACCTGGAGCTTTTTCTGCAAGCGCACGGCCGTAAGTAAACGATTGGCCGGGCTGCCGCAAAGATTGCCTATGCCATCGACATCTGGTGTATCCTGCATGGCCCCACCTCCAAGCATGATGATGACATCCCCCTGTGGATTTTGCGGCGGTTCATAAACTGATTCCAGCCTGCCAAGAAAATACTCAGACATAAGACTCGTCGAAAAAAGATAAAAAATAAAAGTAATTGCCAAAATTCCCCCGGCAATTTTTTTCTGATGCTTCCGCCAGCAATAAACAGCGATTACTGTAAAGGCCACAAAAAAGATTCCTGGCGGTAAAACAAAACTCGCACCAAATTTCAACAAATAAATCATTACATTTCCCTCTCAATATCCAGTATGATACTTCCATAGGTTTCAGTTCCATAAAAATCACCAAATTCAGCTCAACAAAAAGGATTCTTCTCTTTCATATAGAAGCCTTTAAATATACCGTATTATATATCTAAAGGAGAGACAATCATGGCATTATTGATCGACAGAAAAATCATCAACGCAGAAAAAAAATCAGG
>DCFY01000109.1:0-8429 GCA_002315155.1 Megamonas sp. UBA1792 | reverse complement strand
TGCTCCATCGGCTACCATGAACACCATGGCAATACCGAAACCTATTATATCCTGCAAGGTTCCGGGCTTTACAGCGATAATGGTAAGGAGCTCAGCATCAAAGCCGGTGATACCACTTACTGTCCAAACGGTGAAGGGCACAGTATTGAAAACAATGCCTCCGCGGGCAATCTTATTTTCATGGCACTTATCATCAAAGAATAAATCATCACTAAACAATAGTTCAAATCAACTCAAACGGGGGAGTGCACATTATACTGCACTCCCCTTTATAATGTACCTGTATTTCTTATTTCACGAAATACGCATAGGTACGCTTCAGTCCTTCTTCCAGCGGTACCAGCGGTTTCCAGCCAAGTCCGCGCTTTGCCCGTGCATTAGACAACATGGATTTATAGATATCGCCCTGACGTTCCGGTCCATACTTTGGTACGATCTTACGACCAGCAATATTGCTAAGAATATTAACAAGTTCCCGCAAGCTCACTTCCGTCTGTGTACTCAGATTATAGGCTGCATTCACCTGTTCCGTGGAAAGTGCTGCATAAATGCCGGCTGCAATATCGCCTGCATAAACAAAATCCCGCGTCTGCTCCCCATCACCGAAAATCGTGATATCCTGACTTGCTGCAACACGCTTCGTAAAAATACTGATGACACCGCCCTCACCACCATCGCCCTGCCGTTCACCATAGACATTTGCAAAGCGGCACACAACATAGTCAAGACCAAAGATTTTATGGTAGAGCTCCAAATAGTGCTCCATCGTTACCTTACTCAATCCATAAAAAGACATCGGTGACAGACTCATTGCCTCTTTAATCGGCAGGTCCTCTTCCTTTACATCACCATAAGCCGCTGCTGTCGAAGCAAAAATCACGCGCTTCACGCCATTCTTGCGTGCCGCTTCCAGCACACTTATCGTACCACCGATATTCTGACGTGCATCAAAACCTGGTTCATGCACCGATACATCTACCATAGTCTGTCCAGCAAGATGTACAACTGCATCGAAATGTTCCACTGCAAAAATCTCATCCATCGTATCACTGCAAACATCCATCTCTAAAAGTGGAACGCCTTCTGGTAAATTTTCCTTAACGCCTATACTCAAATTATCTATAACAACAGTTTCACAGCCTTCATCTACAAGCTTACGTACCAAATGCGAACCAATAAAGCCGGCTCCTCCTGTAACTAAAACCTTCATCTTCGACACCTCTCCTATGCTTCAGTGTTCTTCAGCAAAAGCATGCAAGCTCCTGCAAAAACATACTCTATGTAAAATTTCTTTATCAATACTTAATACTATCATAAATACAATTCATTCGCCTGTCAAACCAAACTTTATTTTTATATCCGATACCCCCTGCAGCAACATGCGCAAAGAGTACTTTCATCGTCCAATTTCCTCCAAATAGCGCCGCACGGCATCCTGCCACGCGGGCAGTCGTGCAAACCCTGCCGTTACAAGGCATTTCTTGCTCAGCCTTGAATTATGCGGCCGCACCGCTTTCGTTGGATACGCTGATGATGGAACTCCCGTAACCTTCACATTCATTCCCGCCTGACGAAACACCTCACCAGCGAACTCTGCCCACGAACAAACACCTTCATTCGTCGCATGGTAGACACCATATTTTTCCGTTTCGGCCAAATCAACGAGCAGTTTTGCCAGATCAACGGTATAAGTTGGTGAACCGACCTGATCATCGACAATCGTCAATTCTTTATGTGTTTCACCCAGCTGAAGCATTGTCCTTATAAAATTTCTGCCATTCTTCCCAAATACCCAGGAAATACGAACAATGAAATGTTCTCTTAGAATTTCCTGCACCGCCCGCTCTCCTGCAAGCTTCGTCCGACCATAGACGTTCTGTGGTGCTTTATCCGCTTCCGGTACATAAAACTCCGTGCCTTCACCGGCAAACACATAGTCTGTACTAATATAGACAAGTTTTGCCATAGTATCGCGGCATATTTCAGCAACATTGCGTACAGCCTCATCATTTACTGCTGTACAAAGTTCCGGCTCATTCTCTGCCGCATCCACAGCTGTATAGGCTGCACAATGAATAACAACATCTGGTGCATACGCGGTAATGTACTTCCTGGTCGCGGCAAAATCCGTAAGCGAAAAATCCTCACGTCCCGTTCCCCAGCACTCGATTTTTCGCTTCTTTAGCTCACGCATCACATCGAAACCAAGCTGCCCCGTAACTCCCGTAACAAGAACCTTCATTTTTTCTCCTCATTTCTTGGCATACTACTTATATTTTACAGCATATACGTCTGTAGTCAACCAACCAGACGGAAAAAACACATCTATCGCCCGCATCTTTTCTACCCTGTTTTTTCAAAATTTTCCAAAAATCATTTTACTTTTTTGTAGATTTCTTTTAAAATAGAGATGAAAGCATAACGATTTCAATCCACATATGCAAAAGGAGGATTTTTATGGATAACTTAACCCATATTCTTGTTCCTGTCGATGGTTCCGAATCCAGCAGCAACGCTGTCGAAATGGCTATACTCATCGCTGGAAAATTTCATGCAGAGTTATCATTTCTTTACATCAATGACATCCATCAGGCCGCCATTGACTCGTACCTGCTTAATGAAGTTCTTGCTTCCAACGAACGGCTTGGTCAGGCAATACTTGTGCATGCACAAGAAACTGTTCCGACTGGTATCACTTACACAACCAAAATGAAAACCGGCTCTCCAGCAAACGATCTTGTCGACTATGCCAAAGAAATTAGTGCAGATCTCATTATTATGGGTACCCGCGGACTTGGCGGCCTTCAGGGCAAGCTTCTCGGCAGTGTAAGTCAATATGTGCTTCATCACTCCCACTGTCCGGTTCTTGTTTGTAAATAAATCCAATCAACACCATCTGCTAAAAGAAGAACCTGTTCAATGCATTGCTGAATCAGCTGCATTGAACAGGTTCTTTCGATTTCATATCAGTTACTCTCCATATACACAATAACAGGCCTTCCCCTTTTTCTTTGCCTGGTAAAGTGCGATATCACTCCGGCGAACCAATTCATCAAGCGAAATCCCCGAATCTTCCGCCTGCGCAATACCAACACTTATCGATAGTATATGTAAACGATAATCTGTGGCAAAAAGCTTCTGCATTCGTTCCTGCAGACCTTCCACCCGTTCGCAAAGAACAGTACAGTCATAGTCACCAATAAAAGCAACCAGAAATTCGTCACCGCCAATACGTGCTACAAAGGCATCTTCAAATACATGCTGCAAAAGTTTCGCCATAGCAATAATTGCTTCATCCCCCACCTGATGTCCATACGAATCATTGACCTCCTTGAAAGCATCAAGATCAAGGTACAGCAGGCTCAGCTTTAACGTACCATACACCTCACTTATATATTTATAAAAATAGCGCCGATTGGCAAGTCCTGTGAGATCATCTGTATGTGCCAGCTCCAATATCTGCATCTTATACGCATACTCCTGTGTAACATCGCGCGCGATACCAACCGTTCCCATGATTGTTCCATCTTCATCAAAAAGAGGTGTCTTATACGTCTTTAGCTGACGCAGCCCTTCCGGGCTCATTACCTTTTCATCAAAAAGACACGTTTCCTTGCGATCCATTACCTCCTGATCTGTTTCCAGGCAGACATATTCACCCTTTTCATAGTCTTCCCGTTCAAGTCCCCAGACATAATAATGACCGCGACCCTCTATATCCTGCTTTGTCTTACCGACAACACGACAAAATGCATCATTCACATGCAGATGGCTGCCTTTTACGTCCTTATACCACACCATATCCGGCAGCATATCAATTGTTGCATCCAGACAAAGCTGCTTGATATAACACTCTTTCAGCAGCTTAATCTTCTGCAGCAGCCTTTGAAAATAAAATACCAATAAAGCCGCTGAAAGCGGCTTTGGCCAAACGTCATCGAGAACTGCAAGATCTTCCGGCGACAGTAATGCTGCATCTGTACAAAAAACAATATGTGCGCCTTTCTTGCAAAGTTCCCGCAATACTGTTGCCTTCTGTGCAAGCGGCAAATCCACAACAATAATGTCACCGTCCCGCAAATACTCAGGCAAAAGCTCCGTATAAGCCACAATTGTATGTGTAAACCGTTCTAGCGGCTTCACCTTTTTTATCTCATCCTGTAAAAAAATCTCTTTACTAAAAACCTTTATCAGCAGATTACAATGATACATAATCAAATCCTCCATAAAGAAGCTCTACAGCCATCTTTTCTAGATTATATGATAAACCCGGACAAAAGTCCAATGGCGATTACAAATCGATTGTCACTGCTTTGCCTCGTTTGCCTGCTCTATTCTTTATACAAGGGAACTCTCAATATAATTTTCGTCCCCTTGCCAAGCTCGCTCTCAATGTTCAGCACAATATCGTGCTGCTCAGCAATCCACTTTGCAATTGAAAGACCGAGTCCTGTACCACCAGCGCCGCCTTCTTCCTTGGTACGTGCGCTATCAACACGATAAAAACGATCAAAGACCTTTTCATGATTTTCTCTGGCAATGCCAATCCCTGTGTCCTGCAATACAATTTTCAGTCGATCATCCTCCAATGAAGACGATACTGTAATTGCTCCACCTGCTGGTGTGTATTTAATACTATTCTCAAGGAAAATCCGCAGCATTTGCTTCATGACAATAATATCCACATAAACCTCGGCAAATACATGATTCCCAAGTGTAACATGATGCTCCTTCGCAATAAGCTGCGTTTTCTTCACAACATCCTCAAGAAGGTCCTGTATATCAATACGTTCCTTATGCAGTACCTGCCGTTTCTGATCCGTACGCGCAAGGAAAAGCAGCTTTTCAATCAGTCCCTGCATATCAACAGCCTCCGACTTTATCGCCGCAATACCTTCATCAAGCACAGCCTCATCCCGGCGGCCCCAGCGGCTCAGCATATCCGAATAACCGCTGATAACGGTTACCGGCGTCCTGAGCTCATGTGACGCATCCGATACGAAGCGCCGCTGCTGCTCAAAACCGTTTTGGATGCGGTTCAGCATATGATTAAATGTATCTGCCAGTTCTGCCAGCTCATCGTGTGTCGGCAATACCTCGATACGTTTATCAAGATCTGTTATTTCGATGGCCCTTGCTGCTTTTGTAATCGTTCGTATCGGCTGCAGAATTCGCCGGCTTATAAGAAACCCTGCAATGAGTGCAATAAAAAGCCCAAGTAAATTCGTATAAATCAGACTATCCACAAGGGTTTGGACAAGCAGTCTTTCAGCCGTGATCATTTTAAAGAAATGCAGTTCATATTTCTTTCCGTTCTGGACAACCTCACACTTCTTGTAGTAAAGCTGCATATTGCGCAGTGTAACCACCTGCAGTGATTTGTTCGCAAAAAACGGTGGTGCCGTATCCATATTTTTTTGTGCAACATCAATCGACGGATAGTGCTCCGCGCTGTCAAATATGATATTTCCATTCTTCATATCTTTCACACGCAATACAACCCCCGGCATAAGAATGTCTTCATGGATCAGTCCCGGGCCAAGCGGCATTCCGCCTTCCAGCTGCTCAATAAAGCGATCCGAGCTGCCCTGAATCTCCATCTCAGCCTGATGATACAAAACATAATAAAGTCCGGCAAGTGTAAAAAGGCTTGTCAAAATCAAAATACAACTCAGAATCGATGCATAAATAAGTGTCAGCTTCAAGGAAATCGGCATATATTGCAGACGAAAAAGCTTCTGCTTTATCCTTCTAATCCTTGATGACATAGCCTATTCCCCGCACCGTATAAATATATTTTTCAGCGAAATGCTCATCCAGCTTAGCCCTCAAATAACGAATATAAACATCAACTACATTCGTATCACCTACATAGTCATAGCCCCATACCTGCTGTAAAATCTGCTCACGCGTAAGGACATTTCGTTTATTGCGCAAAAGATATTCCAGCAGTGAATACTCTTTTTTTGTCAGCTCAACGCGTTCATCGTTTACCTTTACCTCATAGCGGCTTGGATAAAGCAGCAAATTCTTCACCGCGAGCACTTCACCTTCCGGCTCGTCCTTTGTTGGTTCATGCTTTCGAAGTGACGCACGAATACGCGCCAAAAGTTCCTGAATAGCAAACGGTTTTGTCAGATAATCGTCCGCACCAATATCAAGTCCACTTACTTTATCTTCAATTTCATCCTTTGCCGTAAGCATGATGATTGGCACATCCGATAACTTTCGTACCTGACGGCAAATCGTAAGGCCATCCATATCCGGCAGCATAATATCAAGTAAAATCAGGTCATAGCTCTCCTGCATAATACGCTCAAAGGCACGACGTCCATTCGCTTCCATCGCGATCTGAAAACCCTCATGCTCCAATTCCATCTGCAAGAATCGTGCAATCTTACGTTCATCTTCAACAATAAATATCTTCGTGGCCTCTTCTGCCATATAAATCCCCCCTACCGTTCTATCCCATATCCTTACTATATAACGACCGGCAGTGAATATAAAGCCTTTTGCCTAAATTTAATCCAATTCTAATACAGTTCTAAGTCTGCTATAATCTATAAAAAATACTTTCCTTATTTTTTTGCTAATGCCTTGTCCAGAAACTTTTCCTTCTGCACAGCAAATCGTTCATGTATACCGCTGCCGATCTTTTCTGTTTTATCAAAAGCTGCTACACGAAATACCAGCTTGCGCCCCTCAACAGCAGTAAGTTCCGCTTCAGCCCGCACTTTAATACCAATGGGAGTAGATGCCGTATGTTGAATATTCATTCGAATTCCCACACTTGTCCAGCCCTCCGGCAATGCCGCCTCCGTCATATCTGCTGCCGCCTTTTCCATAAGAGCCCCCATTGCCGGTGTTGCATAGACTGGCAATGTCCCACTGCCCATCGCCAGTGCCGTATTTTTCTCCGTAACCACAACTACAGCTTCATTCATCGAACCAACTTTCATATCAATTTCCACTCTAATAGCCTCTCTTCCTTTTCTTAAATCTTTTTTATTTCTCCGTTTCCTGCAAAAACATTTTTCTAAGCAAAATCAACAGATGCTGTCCACTGCTTGACAATGTTCTGTTCTTTAGCCAGGCAATAACCGTATGTGTCGATATTTCCGGTTCAATAAGCTTCTTATACACAAGGTTTTCTTCACTCAGAAGACTTTGTGATGATGCCGGTACAAGTGCCATCCCGATTCCGATCTTTGTCCAAAGAACATTCTGCAAAATACTGTCACTTACACAGACCACCTGCGGCTCAAAGTCCAGCTTCCTGCACTGAGCGAAAAAGATCGTCTTCCAGCGCAAAGGAATAATAAGCGGCTGATCACGAAGCTCTTCAACACGTACCACATCCGGTGCAGCACCACAGATGCAGCGCGATTTATGCATGACCATAACAAGCGGTTCCTGTGGCAGTGTAATCGATTCATATACATTGGGATCGACTTGTGTACGCGTAATACCGATCTCAATAATACGATTGTCGAGAAGCTCGAGTATGCGTGCTCCTTCACCTTCCCATAGCTGGAACGTCACCAGCGGATAGCGGCGATGGAACTCACGAATCAGATTTGGCAGCAGCATAGCTCCCGATGTCGTAATCGTCCCAAGTGTAATAGATCCGGCAACTCCTGAGCCAATAGCCGTAATCTCACGCACCGTACCATCAACCATACCAAGAATGTTCTCGACCCTTGCATAGAGCAGACGCCCCGCCTCAGTCATACGAATGCGCCGGCTGCCGCGCTCGAAGAGCTGCACTCCGAGAGATTCTTCCAAACGCTTCATCTGTCGGCTCAATGCCGGCTGAGCAACATCGAGCCGAAGCGCTGCATGACTAATATTTCCTTCTTCAACAATTGCATAAAAAGACTGCATATCTTTAATTTCCATAAAAACGCTTCTTTCTATTCTTTTTAAATATAGCATATATGTATTTAAGTTAGTTTTTTTATACTTTCTATTGTGCTATACTTGCAATTGTTTCGCAAGAGGAAATTGCAATTTCTTTTATATTATCTCAAAGAAGGTCTTATTATGATACATAATGAATTATCTTCCAACGCCTGGAAGCAAACTTTTGCAGTGATGTGGCTTGCACAGTTCATTGGCATGAGTGCGATTACGGGCGTTGTTTCTTTTCTCCCTCTCTATGTCACACAGCTCGGTGTCACAGACACCTCCTCGCTTGGTCTCTGGGCCGGTATCCTTATGGGTGCGACATCATTCTGTGCTGCTGTTGCCAATCCCTACTGGGGTGCTATTGCTGACCGCACAGGACGTAAAATGATGGTAGAAAAGGTCCTGTTTGTCTTTGGTCTGCTTATGATGTGTATGGCCTTCGTCACGAATGTCTACGAACTACTTCTGCTGCGTATCTTTCAAGGACTTTGCGGCGGCTTTGTTGCCTCAGCTACAGCACT
>DCFY01000124.1 GCA_002315155.1 Megamonas sp. UBA1792 | reverse complement strand
TAAATACTGTGACAAGCGGAATGATTGGTGTTATGAGTGCAAGTGCCGGAACCTGCTTCGGTTTGCTATTTCCCGTCAGCGTTCCAGCCGCCCACATAGATACTTTGCGTTCCGGCTTAACATTGATAAAAATAAATATTACAGCCATACCCACAGAAAGTACCAAAGACGGCATATAATAGTTAATTGCCATCTCTCCACCAAACACACCAATAAATGTACCATATGCTGCCATATTGGCACTAAGACCGGCCTGTATTCCAAAAAGCAAAAGTGAAGAAACAACGACCGGTTTTATTCCTGCCGACATAAGAATTGGAATTGCAATCGAGCCAATCATAATGACAGCTCCCAGACCGCTCATTCCCAAAAAAACAAATGCAACAGCCAGCGTTATTATAAAAGCAATTGGACGTGGACTATCCCCTGCCAGTTCTGCCGCTTTTTTGATAATGGAGGACGATATCCCCGTCTTCATAATGACCTGCGCAAACATTGCTCCGAAAACGACAACCATCATCGCACTCGACAGCATCGTCGAGCCCCCCAGAATTACTTTATTAATAATATCAAGAAACGGCATGCCTGCGATAAGACAGACTACAATCGCCATAAGCGGCAGTGCCAGAATTGTCGGCAATACCTTTGTAATCATAAACCCTGCAAAAACAAAAAATGCAACTAGAATTAATACCCCTTGAATCGTCATTTCCTTTTTCCTCCATTTATCATTTTTTCAATATTCTATATTTCCTCTTTCTATCGATAAATATACCATATCTACTTTGTAATTTCAATATTATTTCATTTTTTGTTAAAAATAAATATTTTTACAATATAATCCACTATTTTTAGTACTTTATTTCACTATAGTTGTCAAAAGAGAAAATGTTTTCTAAAATCTTTTTATTAAGAATCTCTTATCACTAATGGTTCTGTGTTATAATATACCTATTAAAAAGGAGGAGATTATCTATGAAAGGCTCAGACATTCTCAAATGTGTTGATCATACCCTTCTAAAACCAACGGCGAACTGGACGGATATCCAAACGCTTTGTGAAGAAGCCATCGTTTACAAAACAGCTTCCGTTTGCATCCCTCCCTGCTACATAAAACGCATTTATGAAACCTACAGTGGCACTGTCAATATCTGTACTGTCATCGGCTTTCCTCTTGGTTACGATACCACCGCAGCTAAGCTCACGGCAGCCAGACAGGCGATTAAGGATGGTGCCAATGAAATCGATATGGTCATCAATATGACCGATGTCAAGAATCAGTGCTATGATCAGGTCACAGAAGAAATCCGCACCTTGAAAAAGATGGTTGGCAAAAAAATTCTTAAGATCATCATCGAGACCTGCTATCTTACCACTGAAGAAAAACTTGCAATGTGCCAGTCCGTTACAGAAGGTGGCGCAGATTTCATCAAGACATCCACTGGGTTTGGTACAAATGGTGCTACGCATGAAGACATCCTTCTTTTCAAAAAAAACATCGGACCCAACGTAAAGATTAAAGCAGCTGGCGGCATTCACACAGTAGCAGACATGAAGCTTTTTATTGAAGAAGGCTGTTCACGCATCGGTGCCAGTGCTGCTGTAAACCTCCTCAAGAACAAAACAGACGAAGAAATATAAACTTCCATTAAAAAGAGGCTATTGCATTTTATTTTGCAATAGCCTCTTTTTTCTCTTTATACAAGAATAAGCTTTATCTCCTGTGCTTCTATATAACTGCACCATTCCTGCGACAGCATCTTATCGGTAATAATCGTATCAAACTCCTTCAGTTCGGCAAACACCGCCGACTTTACTAAATCAAATTTCGCTGCATCTGCGAGCAGAATCTTTTGCAGTGAAGACTTAATCATGGCCTTCTTCGGCGGTATCTCATAATGATTTGCACACGTCACACCAAGATCACGGTGAACTCCCGCTGCTGAAACAAATGCTTTTGTTGTTCGTGTTCGATTAATAAGGGCAAGACCTTCTTCCGATTCAAACATCTGTGTACCCGCATGATAATAGCCGCCAGCAAAGATAAGCGGCATATTTTTATCCGTAAGCTGTGAAAGAATATTTGTCGAATTGCAAAGAACCGTAACCGAAGCATCCTCTTCAATATATGCCGCCATTTTTTCCGTTGTCGTCCCGGCATCAATAACAATTACATCATTCGGTTCTATAAGCTTTGCCGCTGCCCGTCCGATCCGGAGCTTTTCGTCTTCATGGACGAAAACCTCCTGCCGAAGCTCATACCTGCGGTCAACCTGCTGTATACGGTTTGCCGGATTATAAATCGTCGCACCGTAGACATTGTTAACAATATTATTGTCATGTAAAAACTTCAGATCCCGGCGAATCGTCATTTCCGATACACCCATACGCTCGGCCAATTCCTTTACCGTGGCACCATTTTTTGTTTTCAATATACGAATAAGTCCATTCAATCGCTCTGTTTTCTTACCCACGGTTTTCATTTCCCCTATCTTTTGGAAAATTTACTTCTATATCAACAATGATTGATTACTTTGCAAATTACATAATATCTTTTATTATATCATTTTTTTGTTAAACTTCAAACATAAAGTGTTATTATTTTTACAATTTTTTTATTATGCATTGTGTACCTTCTTAGAGTTTCACAATACAATCCATTGTCCGTACCAGCTGCACATACTGTTTTGAATCAATCTGTACCTTTCCTTTTATTACACAGATAAGCTTCTCTTCTTTAAGCTTATTAATACAACGATTAACCGTTTTTACTCCCGTTCCTATTTCATCTGCAATCTCCTGCCGATTCTTTTTCAACAAAAAAATCCCATCGCCCTCATATTCCCGGATCAAATAGGCCTGCAGCTTGTGTATGCCAGAAAAAAATTTGACTGTACCACTTTCATTCGACGTCGGATACATCTTTTTGGCTAAATCTTTAGCAACCACCATAAGCAGTGCTGGATCACGTGACAGCAACTCCCAAAAGATCGGCACAGACATAATTTTCATCCGACACGGCGTTACCGTCTCCAATGTTGTCGCATAGTTTTCTTGTCCCGCCAGTACTTCGAGATCACCAATAAAATTGGGTGGTATCAACTGGGCAAAACTATAACGATGTCCGTCGGTAAATTCATTTATAACACGTATTGTTCCTTCTTCAAGAATAAATACATTCTCGATATGTGTTCCCTTAAAAGCAATTGTCTTGCCCGCATTAATACATTTATCCACGACCTGCTCCCTGATGTCTTCAGGGACACAACGCAGCATCTGTTGTATTTTTTGCAGATTCGCATCCTGTATAATGTCATTTTTCATACGGTCCCACACTTTCCTGAAAATACTCTCTTACTGATTATATATTATTTTTTGCAAAAAGGACATCTGTCCTTTTAAAAAATATTTAAAATCGATACAATGAGTTTGTTAAGAAGACAAAACACTTTAACCGCGGAAATTGTTTTGTACAGAAAAATATTCAAATATATATTTAGAATTTTCTCATTATCGTAATATGTTAAAAGAATCAGACGTGATCGTTTTTTATCATGGATATTATTTCATCGATTTTCATGAAACTGCTAAAACCGTATCGGAAACTGCCGTCTATTAATTAAATGCTGTTGTAGAGAGGATAATTATCATGTATTTACTCATCAATATTTTCGGTATTTTAGTTTTTCTAGGTATTGCTTTCCTATTTTCAAAGAAAAAAGCAGCAATCCAATGGCGTTCAATCGGGACATTGGTTGCACTCAATCTATTTCTTGCTTGGTTCCTGACACAATTCCCTGTAGGTACAGAAATTGTCAGAGCTGCTGCTGCCGGCTTTACCGGTCTTGTCGATGTTGCTTATATAGGCATCGGATTTGCTATGCCGAGCTGGGTACATGTACAGCAAATGGATTTTATCACATCTGCTCTTCTGCCAATTCTTCTTGTTGTTCCACTATTTGATATTCTTACCTATATTGGCTTTCTTCCATGGGTCATTAAATGGATTGGCCGCGCATTTTCTTTTATCAGTGGACAACCAAAATTCGAATCTTTCTTCGCGATTGAAATGATGTTTCTCGGTAATACCGAAGCACTGGCTGTTTCCAGTCTTCAGCTCAATCGTATGAAAATGGAACGTGACCTTACACTAGCGATGATGTCTATGAGCTGTGTCACCGCCTCCATTATCGGGGCCTACACAAAAATGATGCCAGCGGCGTTTGTTCTAACAGCAATTCCGCTCAATGTCATCAATGCTGTTATTGTGACAAGCCTTCTTCATCCAGTAAAAGTCACTCCGGAAGAAGATACCGTTGCCCGTCTTGGTACAAGCAGTGAAGGCGATACAGAAAAAAAAGAAAAAGAGCCTTTTTTTTCTTTCCTTGGCAACTCAATTCTCGGTGCAGGTCGTCTTATCCTTATTATTTTGGCGAACGTCATCGCCTTCGTTGCATTAGCAGCTCTGGCAGATAAACTCCTAATGCTAATCTATCCAAGTCTTACGCTTGAAGCCATTCTTGGCACGATTCTTTTTCCTTTTGCCTGGCTTATGGGCCTGACTCCCGATGAAGCTTATCTTTTCGCCCAATATATGGGTACAAAGCTCATTACGAATGAATTCGTCGTTATGTTAAACGTCTCACCAATCATAGATACGTTCAGTCCACATTTTCAGGCTACACTGACTGTCTTCGTTACATCTTTTGCCAATTTCTCTACACTTGGTATGATTATCGGGGCTTTTAAAGGTCTTGTTGGTCCGGAAAAGAACGATTATCTCTCTCGTAACGTCGCGTATCTGCTTCTGTCTGGTATTCTTGTATCACTTCTTTCAGCCGCTACAATCGGCTTGTTTATCTGGTAATCTCCGTTTTTCTGTTATACTCGAAAGGATTGTTTTATGAATTATTCAAACAAAGAAAACGTGACAGCTGCATCGCAGCTGTCCTTTTCACAAATACTCAAACAAAAAGATCTTAT
>DCFY01000125.1:4067-23513 GCA_002315155.1 Megamonas sp. UBA1792 | reverse complement strand
CTTCGCAAATTTTGCAGTTTCTTCAAGACGCCATGTATAACACATCTGACAGCGCCCATTTTGTATTTTTTCTGCAAGAAGAGCTTTATTCAAAAACTCTCTTAATTGATAATTTTCATCGATACAAATTTCTAAATTTACCTTTTCAGAAAATTCTTTTGCTGTCTCCAGTCGATGCTGCCATTCCTTATATGGATGGATATTCGGATTAAAAAAATAGCCAACCGCCTCAATTCCCATTTCGCGCAATCGTTTTACTGGGAAGCAAGCACAAGGCCCACAACACATATGCAATAATAGTTTCATTTTATCTCGTCCTCTTATTTCTCATATCAATCTATAGGATATGCAATGCCCATATGCTCATAGCCGGCTCGCGACACGATACGACCACGTGGGGTCCGATTGATAAAACCAAGTTGCAAAAGATATGGCTCATAGACATCCTCGATTGTATCTGTTTCTTCACTTATTGCTGCTGCTAATGTCTCTACTCCAACTGGTCCACCATCAAATTTTTTTATCATCGTATCCAACATACGGCGATCTGCATGATCAAGTCCAACCTTATCAACCTCAAGCTGGTCAAGTGCCATATCGGCAATTGCATCTGTAATCATACCATTGCCTGTAATCTGGGCAAAATCACGTATGCGCTTCAATAGACGATTTGCCACACGCGGTGTCCCACGAGATCTCTTTGCAATCTCAATCGCTCCGCGATCTTCAATTGCAATATCCAGGATTTCGGCTGCTCTCTTTATTATATGGATAAGCGCCTCTGAATCATAATATTCAAGACGTGAAATTACACCAAAACGATCCCGCAATGGAGCTGCAAGGGCTCCTGCCTTTGTTGTTGCCCCAATAAGTGTGAATGGTGCAATGTCAAGACGGATTGAACGAGCACTAGGTCCCTTGCCAATGATAATATCAAGCGCAAAATCCTCCATCGCCGAATAAAGAACTTCCTCAACACTGCGGGAAAGGCGATGAATTTCATCAATAAAAAGCACATCACGTTCACCTAGATTTGTCAAAAGTGCCGCAAGATCCCCTGAGCGTTCAATTGCCGGCCCTGATGTCACCCTGAAATTCACACCAAGTTCATTCGCTATAATACCAGCAAGTGTTGTCTTTCCAAGACCAGGCGGACCATAAAGAAGCACATGATCCAGTGCTTCACCACGTGCCAAAGCAGCTTGAACAAAAATCGCTAGATTTTTCTTTACCTTATCCTGTCCAATATATTCATTGAGCTTTCGCGGTCGGAGACTGTACTGCCAGTCATCGACCGGCTGTTCATCCATGGCAACAATACGTTTTTCATTTTCGTCCATGGTTTATTTCCTCCCCGCAAATTCTTTTAAAGCAAATTTGATGATTTCTTCTACCGATTTCAACTTCGCACCTTTTTTGATAACCGGAAAAATTTCTTGCTGTGTGTAACCAAGTCCAGTAAGTGCTTGAGTCGCTTCTGAAATCATATCGTCGCCAACCGAACCGTCTTCCTGTAAAACAAAGAAGTCTTCCTCTTTAGCAAATTGTACTTTGTCCTTGAGTTCTAAAATCAACCTTTCTGCTGATTTTTTGCCGATCCCAGGCAGTTTCGTCAAAAGTGTAACTTGTTTTTGTTGAATTGCCTGGCAAAGAAGTTCTACTGTCATTGAAGACAAAATACCAAGAGCCACTTTAGGCCCAATTCCTGAAACCGAAATCAACTTATTGAATAAATCATACTCAGCTTGGGTATAAAATCCATATAAAAGAAGAGCATCTTCTCTCACATTTAAGTACGTAAATAAAGTGACCTCTTCATTGATTCTTAGTTTGCTTCTTGTTGCAGCAGCGATAAACACACGATATCCAACACCATTCACATCGATAAGACAATAATCAACAAGAAGATGTGTAACATTGCCGTGCAAGTAACCTATCATACAAAATGCCCTCCTTTTATTTCAGTTTATTGCGCCAGGTAAGACTGTTTATACAATGTGTTGTGCAAATCGCCACAGCCAAGGCATCCGCTACATCATCTGGATGTGGCGGCTTAGATAAATGCAATATTTTTGTTACCATATAAATAACCTGTTCTTTTGTTGCTCGTCCATAGCCAACAACAGCCTGTTTTACTTGTAAAGGTGTACGCTCCACAAGTTCTAAATTATTTTTTGCTGCCGTTAAGAGTATAATACCTCGTGCCTGTCCTACAGGAATAGCTGTTGTTACATTCCGATTGAAAAACAATTGCTCCACACCCATGACATCCGGCTTATATGTCTTAATTAAAGCATCCAACTCATCATAAATCTTTAGTAAACGGTCTTCCGGTTTGCTTTTAGGACTTGTTATTACAGCACCATATTCATGAGCAATAAGCCGGCTACCTTGCATTTCAACAAAGCCATAGCCGCATATAGCCGTTCCAGGATCTATTCCCAATGCCAACATATTGTTGATTCTCCAAACTAAAGCAATCCCCCACTTTAATTCGAACTATCTGAACAAAGTGAGGGATATACTTTCTTTTATTCTTCTTCGTCTATTTCATAATTCGCATATACATTCTGCACGTCATCATGTTCATCAAGTGCGTCCATAAGCGTCAGCATCTTTTCAGCGTCTTTACCTTCAAGCTTTATTGTCGTATCAGGAACCATTGTGACCTCGGCTTCTACCGTTTCAATCTTATTATCTTCTAGTACCTTTGCAATCGTTTCAAAATCTCCCGGATCTGCTGTTATTTCAAAAGAATCATCTTCTGCTTTAAAATCATCAGCACCAGCTTCAAGTGCGATCGTCATAAGATCATCTTCATTATCATAAGCTTCCTTATCAACAATGAATACTGCTTTCTGCTTAAACATCCAGCCTACACAGCCAGTTTCACCAAGGTTACCGCCAAACTTTGAAAAAAGATGACGAATGTCCGCCGCAGTACGATTGCGATTATCTGTCATAATATCGAGCATAACAGCAGAGCCCGCTGGTCCATAGCCTTCGTATACAAGTTCTTCATATTTACTGCCATCTGCAGCCCCAATGCCCTTCTGAATAGCCCTCTGAATATTGTCTTTCGGTATATTATTAGCCTTTGCTTTGGATAATGCAAGTTTCAAGCGCATATTGCCTGTAACATCCGCACCACCCATTCTTACTGCAACAGTGATTTCACGACCGATCTTTGTTGTGATTTTACCACGGACTGCATCATTTGCACCTTTTTTTCGTTTAATATTTGCCCATTTAGAATGTCCTGACATAAATAATACCGCTCCTTCTCTAAAAACCAACTCATATATTTTATCATACTTCGCTTACTTTCGCAAAATCATGCTTTAACTAAACGATAATATTTTTTCTTGCCCTTTTTTATAAGAATTGATCCATCTTTGAAATCATCTGATTGAAGAATACAATCGACATCTGTGCTTTTTTCATTATTAATAGAAACACCATTCTGCTGAATAAGCCGACGCCCTTCGCTCTTTGATGCAAAAACTTTTTCACGTGTTAAAAGATCAAGATACTTCATCCCCAAATCAGTTTCAGCAATCGCAATTGTTGGCATGTTTTCAAGTTCTCCACTGCCACCAAATAAAGCTTCGGCCGCTGCTTTGGCTTTTACAGCTTCTTCTTCACCATGAACAAGCTTCGTTACTTCAAAAGCCAGAACAATTTTTGCTTCATTTATTTTTTGATCCTTAAACGCACCAAGACGATGGACCTCATCCATTGGCAAAAATGTCAAAAGCGCTAAACATTTTTCAACATCGGCATCGTCAATATTTCGCCAGTACTGATAGAAATCGTACGATGATGTTTTTAACGGATCAAGCCAGAGGGCACCACCCTCTGTCTTCCCCATTTTCTTTCCATCGCTTTTTGTCAGAAGTGTAAACGTAAGACCATATGCCGGTTTGCTTTCCTTGCGACGAATAAGTTCCACACCAGCGATAATATTTGACCATTGATCATCACCGCCCATTTCAAGCTTACAGTCATAACGATGGTTAAGCTCCAGAAAATCATACCCTTGCATAATCATATAGTTAAATTCAAGAAATGTCAGTCCATGTTCCATCCGCTGCTTGTAGCATTCTGCTGCAAGCATACGGTTTACAGAGAAATGTGGTCCTATATCCCGCAAAAATTCAATATAATTAAGCTTCCTAAGCCATTCACCATTATTTACCATGAGTGCTTTATCATTATTAAAATCAATGAATCGCTGCATTTGTTTCTTGAAACAGTTACAATTATATTCAATGATCTCATCCGTCATCATCTTTCGCATATCGGTTTTTCCTGATGGATCACCAACAGTACCCGTCCCGCCGCCAATGAGACATATTGGACGATGCCCAGCACGCTGCATATGTGCCATTGCCATCATACTAAGGAAATGTCCTGCATGCAGACTATCTGCCGTTGGATCAAATCCAATATAAAAAGTCACCTTTTCTTTTTCCAATAAATCACGTATTTCCTCTTCATGCGTTGCCTGAGCAATAAATCCTCGCTCTTTTAAAATATCATATACATTTTCCAAAAAAACCGCTCCATTCATCCTTTTTAAAAGAGTATTTCAAATTATTATCCTTATAATCACTAATTTTTACCTTTTACTGCACCAATTCCTGGTTCAGGTGCAGCTGGTGCAGGTATTGCTGGCTGCTGATTTGCACCATTATTATCCTTGCCTGCTTCAGATGAATTTTTCTGCTTTTCATTTGCCTTATCTTTTAACTGTTTATCTTGCACAGCTTTTTTCTTTGCAGCATCATTCTGCTTCGTTTTGTCTTTAGCATCTTTATTATCATCAACGATTTCATCAATTGTATCACCAGCAATACCACTGGATCCGTCAAAATTCTTCACTTTTGTTCCATCCAAAGACTTTTGCATAAATTTCTTCCATATGATTGCTGGCGTTCTGCCTCCCGTCATTCCATTCATAATTTCATTATCATCATTACCGAGCCAGACAGCTGCAACAAGATCCGGTGTATAGCCAACAAACCAAGCATCACGATAATCATTCGTTGTTCCTGTCTTTCCAGCTGCCGGACGACCAATATTTGCAGCCGCACCTGTCCCACGTGTAACAACACCTTGTAACATACTCGTCAATTCGGCTGCACTCGTTGCGCTAATAACACTGCGTTCCTTCGGTGAGGCCTGTTCCAAAACCTTACCGTTGCGATCAAGTACTTTAATAATTGCAACTGATTCAACATGCACCCCTTTATTTGCAAAAGTTCCATAAGCACTTGCAAGTTCTAACGGTGTTACACCTTTCGTCAAACCGCCCAGTGCTGTGGCAAGATTACGATCGTTTTTGGGGCCATCAAGTACAAACGTTGAGATTCCCATTTCCTGCGCATAATAAATTGGCTTATCAATACCAAGCTTCTGTGCAATTTTCACTGTAGGCACATTCAACGATTGTTCGGCAATCGTCCGTAAAGTAACCTTACCATTAAACTCACGTTCATAATTTTCCGGTGTCCAATCACCAATCGTAATAGGGCTATCTTCGACAATAGTCGATGGTGTCATCTTACTTTCAAGTGCTGCCGCAAATACAAATGGCTTAAACGCAGAACCAGGCTGACGTTCTGCCATTGTGGCGCGATTAAACTGATCTGTTCCACGACCACCAACCATTGCTTTTATATAACCAGTATGTGGATCTATAGCTACAAGAGCTCCTTGTGGCTGTTTTATGCCATTTGAATCTGTACTATAAGTGGGCAGTTCCTGCATTGCAGCTTCTGCAGCCTTTTGCATATCCATATCAATAGTTGTATAAATTTTAAGTCCTTCTTTATAAACTGCATCTGCTCCATATTTTTCAATAAGTTTTTGTGTTACATAATCAATAAAATAAGGTGCCGGGCCCGTAGTATCTTTTTTTGTTCCCTTTACAAGTGTTAACTCTTCTTTTTTCGTCTTATTTGCTGTAATTGCATTTATATAATTATATTTCTCCATTTGATCTAGTACAGTTGCTTTTCGTTCTTTTGCCGCAGCCATATTATTTAAGGGAGAATAATAGTTTGGACTCTTTGGTATACCTGCAAGCATCGCACATTCATTCAAATCAAGATCTTCGACATTTTTACCAAAATAGGTTTGTGCTGCGGACTGAACACCATAAGCACCTTGTCCAAAATAAATTTGATTTAGATACAACTCAAGAATTTCCTGTTTTGTATACTGGCGCTCCAGCTGCAAAGCCAAAAACATTTCTTGCACTTTACGTTTCAACGTACGTTCTTGCGTAAGATACGCATTTTTTGCTAACTGCTGCGTAATCGTCGAACCACCTTCAGCAACGCCTCTGTTCGTTACATTTGCCCAAACAGCACGAATGATACCACGCGGATCAATCCCTGAATGTTCATAGAAGCGTGCATCTTCTACCGCGATAAATGCATTCTGCAAGTTCTTAGGAATTTTGCTAATGTTTACAGGAACACGATTTTCTGCTGCATGTACATTTGCAATCTCATTCCCATTAATATCATAAATCTGTGAAGATGCCGAAGGACGAATGTCATCTGCAAGATTTGGCTTTGTATTTATGCTCGCCGTAAGAAATCCACAACCTATTCCTGTAAGCATAACAACAAAAATCGCTATAATACTGAGAACTACTTTTCTACTGCCTGTACCTTTTTTCGGTTCTCTAGATCTGCGATTCATATTCGTGCGTTTTTCCATAAGGAACCTCCTTTATAATCTCATCCGCTTTTTATTGTATCATAAAATATATATTTTTATCATTCTTATTTCAGTTCTGCTATCGTGGCACCTGTACCGCCTTGATTCATATCCGCAAAGGCTATACTGAGTATGTTCCGATTGTTTTTCAAATATTCCTGAATACCTTTACGTAAGGCCCCAGTACCTTTTCCATGAATAATAATCACCTGTGACAGCCCTGCCATAACTGCATCATCAATATATTTTCCAATGACTTCTTCAGCTTCATCGACCAACATCCCACGAATATCGATTTCACGCTTGACCTGACTAACTTTGCCTAGGAAACTTTTCGTCTTTGATACCATTCCTATTTCATTTCGTGCCCATTCAACAAACCTGCATTTGCTTGCTTTTATATTCATTTTCATACTGCCAAGCTGAACAGTAATTTCTTTTCCTTGTATAGCAACAACACTTCCCTTTTGATTCAATGATGTCACATATACAATATCGCCTATAGATAATGCCTCTAAATCAATTGGCGTATAATAAGTTTTCTGACTTACCACACTCATATTTGTACGTGTAATACCTTCCTGTATCTGCCGTCTTGCAGCTTCAATGGATTCTTGCCGCTTCTGTATCCCTTGATCATTGTATTGTACTTTGAGTTCCTTAATAATCTGTTCTGATTCACGACGCGCCCGGCGAACAAGTGCAGCACTTTCTTCCTGTGCTTTTCTGAGAACCTGTGCCTTTTTCTGTGAAAGCTCCTGCTTCATCGCTGTAATCTTTGTTTCAAGCTGAACAACACGCTGTTGCCGCTCCAAAATATCTGCATTACGCTGTTCATACATCATCTTTTCATTTTCCAGCGTATTGATCACACTTTCAAATTGTGCATGATCGGCCCTTATTAACTGCTGTGCCCGCAAAATCAATGAATTTGCCAACCCTAATCGATTGCTAATTGCAAATGCATTACTTGCTCCTGGTATACCTGTAAGCAGGCGATACGTTGGCGAAAGCGTCTTTATATCAAATTCCACACACGCATTTTCGATGTCTCCACGTGTATAGGCAAAGGTTTTTAACTCCGAATAATGTGTCGTCGCAACAACCTTAACACCAATTGACATAAGCTGCTCAAGAATTGCCATAGCGAGTGCAGCACCCTCTTCTGGATCCGTGCCAGCACCAAGTTCATCAAGCAAAAGAAGATCTTCGGACTCGACCTTTTGCAGTATATCAATAAGATGCATCATGTGTGCTGAAAATGTACTCAGGTTCTGTGCAATGCTTTGCTCATCCCCAATATCGGCAAACACTTCACGGTAGACGGAAACCTCAGATCCCGACGCTGCCGGAATAAAGCAGCCAGACTGTACCATAAGAACATGAAGCCCCAGTGTCTTCATACTTACCGTCTTTCCACCTGTATTAGGCCCCGTAATAAGCAAGGTATGATATTCTCTGCCCAAGATAATATCAATTGGAACAACTTTAGCCGGATCAATAAGAGGATGCCGTGCTTTTAAAAGTGAAGTGTAGCCATCCTGATTTAAAATTGGTTCTGTTGCCAGCATATCATGAGCAAGACCCGCCTTTGCAAAAGAAAAATCAATATCAGCAAGGATTTCACAGTTTTTCCCTAATATAATCCGCTCCCGCTCTATCTGTTGTGACAGGTTTCGCAAAATTCGTTCCAGCTCGTGGCGCTCAGCTATAACAAGTTGCTTTACATCATTGTTAAGCTCGACAATCACCATTGGTTCAATAAAAAGTGTTGATCCACTTGAGGACTGATCATGCACAATCCCAGGAAAATACTGTCGATACTCCTGTTTGATTGGCAGCACATAGCGGTCACTGCGCATTGTCACAATTGCATCCTGAAAATATTTCTGATACTCTGCTGCACGTAGTACACTTGCTAAACGATCCTTGATACGGCTATGCGAACTCTTGATCTCTCTGCGAATGCGCTTGAGTTCAACACTGGCATCATCACGCATATTCCCATGCTCATCAATTACATTTTCCAGATTGTGTTCAAGCTGGCCCAAAATCTCAAGATTTCTCGCCCATTCTTTGTGAATAGGAGCTTCTTCCTCCAATTCCTTGAAAAACCGCTTGACGTTACGCATCGCATACATTGTACTCATAACATCAACAAGCTCATGTATTTCAAGCACAGTGCCAATCTTCACCTTATGTAACAGGCTCCGTATATCACGTATCCCTCCTAATGGAGGCATTGTAAGCGTATAAATATGCACAGCCTCTGCTGTTTCACGCATATGCCTTTCTACTTCTTCAAAATCACTGCTCGGACATAACTCTTTTGCCCGTTCCTTTCCTAGCGACGAACTTGCTTTTTTTTCAAGTAAATCTATAATTTGATTATATTCTAGTGTTTTAAGCACTGCTGAATTCATATATTCCCCTTACAATACCCCTCGGAAATAATGTCCCCGAGTAATTTTTCCATCTTCAATTTCTGTCAAATAATCCTTTTCTTTTTCTGATTGTTTTTCATCAAGCAATGAAAGTTTTTTATAAAGCCGAGTTATTTCGCCAACACGTTTCTCATCCATAAATTTTCCTTCAATACGTATACGCTCTACACCAATTTGAGCAAAACGACTGACATGTGGCAACATACTAAGTTCTTTTCCATTCAATAAATGCATATGACAAAATTGATCGGTCACCAGTGGAAATTGTTCATTCTTTCGATCCTTGAGTACATATTTTTTTTTCATACACATTTGTGAGCAGACATTTTTATCGATATTACCAAGGAAGCTCCCCATTATGCAATATTCCGACACCATAAGCTCAAGATTACCATGCACAACACACTCCAGTGGTAATGTACTGTATGCCGCAATGTTTTCTACTTGTCTCATGTTAAGTTCAGGGGAGAGTGTCAGACTTGCTATCCCAAAATCGCGCAGAAACTCAATACTGAGATTATTAAACGTTACAAGTGAAAAATCCGCATGGATTGGAACATCCAGACAATCTTTCACAAGCTGAATACTACCTATATTATGTACATTAACCGCATCTAGTGAAAATTCTCTGAAGGTCATCAAAATATGCTGCAATGCTTTAACCTGATTTGTACTCACAATTCGCGGTGTATTAAAGCTAATCTTCTTCTTAGCTTTTTTGACAAGATCATAGACTTCCTTATATTGTTCAACTGTAATCACACTATGGTTATAGGATTCACCACCAAAAAGGATCCAGTCTGCACCCGCTTCAAGTGCAGACTTCACCTTATCAACAGAGTCTACCGATACTACAAGTTCTGGTTTTTTTATCTGTACTGATGTTGGCATTGCAAATACATTCGTCCAAACGTCTGCTTTTTTCATTAAAGGCAGACGTTTGAATTTTTCTAAGCGTTTTTTTACCAACATATCTGCAGCATCGCGTCTGGCATCATTCAGGACACTAATTGGTATCATAACCTCCCCTGCAAGTGTACATTTCAAATCGCGTAACTCAAATACCGTCGAACCAAGACGAGAAATTTGCTTCTTCAACACTTCTTCTGTCAGCGGACGGTTAACTGCCTTCTGCCCAATAAATGAAGTTTGTATTGCACTCGAATAGCCATCATCGTCCATCATACAAAGCACGAGCGGCTCATCAACAGCTGCATGTATCTCTACATCAACCGGAATTCGCCGTACAGGCGCACCTGTATTGAAAAACTTGCGTGCACGTTCCATCATTTGTGCATCAAAAACCTTGAACACACGATCATGATCACGTACTGGTGCAGGAATCACAAAAGTGACTTCTTCACCAGCTACCGCCGAACTTGTTTGTTTCTTGCCAATATAAAGTTCCTTGATTGTTGTCGTTACTCGCCCACCGACTTTAACCCAAAAATCTACCTGATCACCTTCATGCAAACTCTCTGAAAGCTTTATTGTAACTTCTTTTGTGTCCCAGTTATATACAATAACACGACCAGCAAGCACACCACGATTATTTGGTCGATGATCACTCATCATAAAACGGCCCGGACGATTCTGTAAATATGCTGTTGTAAAATCACGATTAAAAATCTGCATCAGTTCTTTGTGATCTTTTTCGCTTACTTCATAGCAGCTACTACCCAGTAAATAGGAATCAATTGCCCGACGATACGTGTCGACAACAACCGCAACATATTCCGGACGCTTCATCCGACCTTCGATTTTCAACGATGCTACACCCGAATCAATAAGTTCCGGTAAAATATCAATCGTATTCATATCTCGCGGACTAAGTAGATACTGGCCAGCATCTGCTTCTTCTAATACATTATTTTCATCTTCATCAAGCAATGTATATGGCAAACGGCATGGCTGAGCACAACGTCCACGATTGCCTGAACGTCCGCCAATCATACTGCTCATAAGACACTGCCCTGAATAACATACACAAAGAGCACCATGAACAAATACTTCAATTTCTATATGACTGTTTGAACAAATATAACGAATATCTTCAAGCGAAAGCTCACGTGACAAGACAACGCGTGTAAATCCAAGATTTTCCAGTGCAAGTACACCTGAAAGATTATGAACCGTCATCTGTGTACTCGCATGAAGAGGCAGCTCTGGTACAATCTCACGTGCAAGTTTTACTACACCAAGATCCTGCACAAGAATTGCATCCGTACCAGCTTCATATAAAAACCGCAAATAGTTTGCAAGTTCATCCAGCTCATCATTATCAACAATTGTATTTACAGTTACATTCACAAGCACATCACGCATATGCGCAAATTGAATTGCTTCCTTTAGTGTTTCTCTATCAAAATTATCAGCATAGGCTCGTGCCCCAAACATTTCTCCGGCCAAATATACTGCATTTGCGCCGCTTTCTACTGCAGCAACAAGTGCTTCATGGCTCCCAACAGGAGCAAGTAACTCAATCAAATTCGTTTCCTCCGCAAAATAAATCTATAATATACATCATTTAATTATAATACAAACCACACAAAAAATAAACCGTACAAGCATTTATACCCATACGGTTTATTTTTTTATGATATATTCTTATCCAAAACCTCATTTGTCTTCAAGAATATCCATCAAGTCATCATAATCTTTTTTTAACTTCAAATACGCATCAGCCAGCTCCAATGCCGCTAATACACCAACCCGATTCTCTGGTAAATATTGATTTTTTTTTGCAATCACACGCATATGTTCATCAACAATTGACGAAAGTTTTTTCATATACGCTGTATCCAAATCACTTTTCAAAGGATACTTTGTTCCAAAAATCTCTACATTTATCTTGTTTTCCATAATCATCCCCCATGTTCCATCTATAACCTATTTGGAATATTTCTCTTTTTTCTAAAATACTCCTGCTTACAGCAAGGAAAAAGCAACTACTCAGAAAATATTTTATTCTAAGCAGTTGCTTCATTTATGTACTATGCACGCAAAGTGGCATTGAAATCTTCTTTTATAGCTTCTAAAATTGTCTGAAAGTGCGTATCTATTTCTTCATCCGTCAAGGTTTTATCTTTTGACTGAAACTGCAATGAAAAGGCAAGACTTTTCTTTCCTTCCTCAATCTGTTTGCCCGTATAGACATCAAAAAGACAAACTTTTATAAGATATTCCCCACCACGCTGCACAATTGTTTTTTCAATCGAAGATGCCTCGATGTCTTCATTAACAAGCATTGCCAGATCGCGGCTAACTGCCGGATACTTTGGTAATGACTGATATTTAAAGGTCTTTGCCGCATACTTCATGAGTATATTGATATCCATTTCAAAAACATAGACAGTTTTTGAAATGCCAAGGGCTTCAAGCACCTTTGGATTCACTTCACCAACGGATGCAATGACATCGCGTCCTTTTTTGAATAACGCAGTCTTCCCTGGGTGCATCACATAGTGTTCACCGGCTTCAACTGTATACTTACCAATCTTTATTTCAGCAAAAAGCTCTTCTATAACACCCTTGGCATCATAGAAATCAATCAACTCGTTATTCTGATTCCAACCAATAACATCGCGACGACCAAGAAGTGCACCTGCAAGCTTTAATACCTGTTCCGGCTGTTCTGTTACCGGTAACGCCTTCGGGAAAAACACCGGCGCAATTTCGAAAATCTTAAGGTCTTCATTTTTACGTGAAAGATTAAGACATATATTTTCAAATACGCTGCTAAGAAGCGTTGTACGGACAAGTGGATATTCATCTGTAAGTGGATTCATTATAGGAATCGCCTTGCGCAGATAGCTATCTTCCGGAACATTCATCTTATCGAACATAAGTGGATGTGTAAAGCTAAAAGACGATATTTCATTCATACCCAGACTACATAAAACAGCCTTGACGTGATCAATGAAGTTTTGTTTATTACTTTGTGCACCTTGCATGATCCTACCAAACGGCAATGTAGAAGCAATATTCTCAAAGCCATAGATACGAGCAATTTCTTCAGATATGTCTTCCATACAAGTTACATCATTACGCCAAGATGGTACAGTAACAACAATTTCTTCTTGTGAATCGTCTATACTGAATTCAAGCTTACGTAAGATATCAAGCATCGTTGCTCGCGGAATATTCGTTCCGAGCCGACGATTAATCTGTTGCGTCGAAAAACAAACACGGATTAGCGCTGTTGGCTGCGAGTACACATCTACAGATCCGCTGCAAACCGTAATGGTACACATATCCTGTAGAAGCTGTGCTGCGCGTTCAAGTGCACGTGGTGTATTCGTTACATCAATACCACGTTCAAAGCGTCCTGATGCTTCCGAGTGAAGACCGCAGTTTCTTGATGTACGACGGATGCTTGCACCGTTAAATGAAGCGGCTTCAAGGACAACGGTCGTTGTCTTTTCTGTGACCTCTGTTTCAAGCCCTCCCATAACACCAGCAAGACCAACAGCCTTAGTTGCATCAGCAATAACAAGCATATCTTTCTTTGCCTTACGCGAGGAATCATCCAGCGTACGAAGCTCTTCCCCCTCAACTGCACAACGCACTGTAAGTTGCTTGCCATCAATATAATCATAATCATACGCATGCAATGGCTGACCAAGCTCAAGCATAACAAAATTTGTTACATCAACAACATTATTAATAGAACGGATTCCACCACCTGCAAGACGCTGCTGCATCCATTCTGGCGATGGCCCGATTTTTACATTTTTAAGTACACGTGCCGAAAAACGCGAACAAAGATCAGTTGCCTTAATATCAACCTTGATAAGATCTGCTGATTTTTGCAGTCCATTTTCCTCTATCGCTATCGTTGGCCACTTTGGGGTATTACCTGTCAGTACAGCAATTTCACGAACAAGTCCAAGTACACTGAAACAATCGCCACGATTTGCCGTAAGCTCAAATTCCAAAATAACATCATTGAGTCCAAGAACGTCAGTAGCTTTAAGGCCAACTGGTGTATCTTCCGGCAAAATAAATATGCCTTTCTTTTGTTCTTCTGGTAGCTTTTCAAGGTCTAAGTTGAGTTCCTGTGCCGAGCAAAGCATACCATACGACATGACACCGCGCAGCTTCCCCTTAGCAATCTTCATGCCATTTGGCAAATGGGCGCCAATCATTGCTACCGGCACGACCTGCCCTTCCTTAACATTCTGTGCACCTGTTACAATAATAACTGGTTCAGCAAAACCAACATTCATCGTGCAAATCTGCAGATGATCAGAGTTTTCATGCTTCGTGAGCTTTTCAATCCGACCCGTAACGACTTTTTCCAGCCCTTCACTCGGATCAATAACATTTTCTACTGGAATACCAGCCATAGTGAGCATATCTGCGAGTTGTGCCGGTGTTTCCTTAAAATCTATATAATCTTTGAGCCATTTAATGGATACTTGCATGTTCTATCTCCTTCCAAGATCTATATTAGAACTGACGTAAAAAGCGCATATCATTATCATAAAACATGCGCAAATCATTAATACCATAGGACAACATTGCAATACGTTCTACACCAAGACCAAAAGCAAAACCGCTGACTTTTTTTGGATCATAACCGCTCATTTCAAGCACATGCGGATGAACCATACCTGCTCCGAGAATTTCCAGCCAACCCGTACCCTTACAAACTCGGCAGCCTTTTCCGTGACACATTACGCAGGAAATATCGACTTCAGCACTCGGCTCCGTAAAAGGAAAAAAACTCGGACGAAAACGTACACCAACATCTTCACTGAATATCTGATGCAGAAAAAGTTCCAGCGTTCCCTTGAGATCTGATAGACTGATATTCTTATCAATGCACAGTCCTTCAACCTGTGTGAACATCGGTGAATGCGTAGCATCGTAGTCATCACGACGATAAACACGACCTGGTGCAATAATTCGTATCGGACTGTTCGGTTCATGAGACTGCATCGTACGTGCCTGTACTGGTGATGTCTGCGTACGCATAAGAATGTCTTCTGTTATATAGAAAGAATCCTGCATATCTCGTGCCGGATGATCTTTTGGCAGATTGAGTGCTTCAAAGTTAAAATAATCCTTTTCGATTTCAGGACCTTCAGCAACACTAAAGCCCATATTCATAAAAATATTCTTAATGCGATTCATCGTAAGTGTTAATGGATGAAGATGTCCGAAGGCCTGCTGCCGTCCCGGCAACGTTACATCAATTTTTTCATTTGCAATACGACGAGCAAATTCTTCCTTTTTCAATGTTTCATTCTTTTCATCAATGAGTATTTCAAGCTGCTGACGTGCTTCATTAACAATTTGTCCGATACGTGGGCGGTCTTCTTTGCTAAGCGTGCCCATTCCACGTAAAAGACTCGTGATAACACCTTTTTTGCCAAGATATTTTATGCGGATATCATTGAGTGCATTAAGATCCTCTGCTGTCTTCTTGATTGCATTTGCAGCTTCTAGTTTTAGTTTTTCTACATCATTGACCATATCCAGATTTGCAACTGTCTTTTTAATTGCAGCCGTAGTATCCTGCTTCAACGTTTTTAAATTCTGTTCCATATGTACCTCCTAAGTTTATTACAAACTTTTAAATAAAAAAACAAAAGACTCCCACCCCTGTGAAGGGGCGAAAGTCATATTCGCGGTACCACCCTAATTGATACTCAAGTACGTTAACGCCGCCAACGCCCCGACTACTCCATTCATCGGAAAAGCTCCAAAGTGAACTTCAACCATTCGTTTTAACATTGCTTTCAGTCTTGGCAAATGTCTCCCTGAATAAAACAAAAATGATCTACTCTCTTTATCATCGCTTAAATTATTATGAAACCATGAAAATAGTATAGCACAAAATACGCTGGAAAACAAATCAGAACTATACCAATTTCAAGTAAAGCTTATATTATTTCTAATTTTATAAGTAATAGTGCTAGTGCAAAAGCTTCGGCCATATACCTGTGTACTGTACGTCTTATATATTTACAAAACTCATTGCTTATAAAACATTCTTTGTCTTACTGCTTCATAAATCACAATGGCGGTAGCTGTTGAAACATTCAATGATTCTGTTTTGCCTATCATTGGAATGTAAATTTTCTGCTCTGCAACAGCCAGCAATTCTTTTGATATACCATCGCCTTCATTACCAAAAGCAATTGCCGTCGGTTTTGTAAAATCTACGTCAAAGTGCTTTTTTGCTTCACTATCAAGTGCCGTCGCTTGCAGGACAATATTCTGCTCGCCAAGAAAACCTTTTAGTTCATCTACTGAAACATCGATAACAACTGGCAAATGAAAGAGTGATCCCATCGCAGCCCGTACGGTCTTACCAGAAAAAACATCTACCGTATTTTTCATTAAAACAATACCTGTACAGCCGGCTGCATCGGCAGTACGAATAATCGTTCCCACATTCCCCGGATCCTGTAATCCATCAAGCACAAGAATGAGCGGCATAATTTTAGATGATATCAAAGAATCCAGCGAAGCTAAAGATTTTTTCAACACAAGCATAATCCCTTGCGGTTCTACTGTATCACTAACTTTGCGATAAATATCTGTAGAAGTTTCATAGATTGTACATCCTTTTTCTTCAAGCAATTTAAGAATTTTCCGCACACGTTCATTTTCCATTGCTTCCTTCGTATATAATGCAAAAGAAAAAGGCCTGTCCGCTTCAACTGCCATTTCGACAAGTCGCACCCCCTCTGCAACAAACGCCCCTTCTTTATCGCGATGCTTTTTTTGCTTAAGGCTTGCTACAAGTTTGATTTTTTTGTTTGCCCCTGATTCAATACGTTCCACTATTTAAAGCCTCCAAACTATTAATACCACATTTTGCACGAATATTCAATTTCATCAATATCTTATTCAAAGACAACTCTGGTATAGTGATTTCATCAATGATAAGCTGCCGTGAAAGTTCAATATATTCCATGTCGGTTTTTATTTATATTTAAAAAACAATACAAGATTTACTACAATAAATCCTTTATTCTTTTTTAAACTATTTTTATTCAAAAAAAAGAGGCTGTTACATAACAGCCTCTTTTTTCATTCTTATAGATTTTCTTTTGCAACAGCAGCAAGCTGGGCAAAGGCTTTTTCATCACTGATTGCAAGATCAGCGAGCATCTTACGATTTACTTCAACGCCTGCTTTTGTGAGTCCACAAATAAGACGACTATAAGAAATACCGTTGATATGAGCTGCCGCATTGATACGCGCAATCCAAAGTCTACGGAAATTCCCTTTCTTTGAACGACGGTCACGACGGGCATAATAAAGCCCCTTCATTACGGTTTCATTTGCTTTTTTAAACTGCTTACTCTTAGAACCAATATAACCTTTTGCTAATTTTAAAATTTTCTTATGACGTCTATGTGCAGTCACGCCTTTTTTTACTCTTGGCATGTTTCGTTCCTCCTAATAATCTTTATTTGTTAAGCATACGGCAACATTTTTCTGATACGTCCAACATCTGCTGCTGAAGCCATAGCTGCTTTACGTAAATTACGTTTCCGTTTCGGGGACTTCTTTTCTAAAATATGGCTTTTAAAAGCCTTGTTGCGTTTAAATTTACCGCTACCAGTCACGGTGAAGCGTTTTGCTGCAGCTTTGCGTGTTTTAATTTTTGGCATTACTAGTTCCTCCTTTAATTTGCGCCTTCGGTGCTAAAATCATAATCATATTTTTACCTTCAAGTTTTGCATCACGTTCAATAGTCACTAAATCTTTCAACTCAATAGCTACTTTGCGCAACAACTCCCTCCCTAATTCTGGATGGGATAGCTCTCTCCCACGGAACATAATTGTAACTTTTACTTTATTACCTTCCTCAAGAAAGCGAAGAGCATTTTTTAACTTGACGTCAAAATCGTGTTGTTCAATATTGGGACGAAGCTTAACTTCTTTAACTGTAATAACCTTTTGCTTTTTCTTTGCTTCTTTATCCCTTTTTTGCTGTTCGTATCTATATTTACCAAAATCCATGATACGGCATACCGGCGGTTTCGCCTTTGGTGCCACTTCAACCAAATCAAGATGTTGCTCTTCAGCCATTTCCAACGCTTCCTGCGTTGAAAGGATTCCAAGTTGTTCACCTGTCGAACTGGTAACACGAACTTCTCTTACGCGAATTTCCTCATTAATTCTTAACGTTTCTTTACTAATAGTAAAAACACCTCCTATAAATAATACTGTCAATAACACAATAAAAAGGGCGGCTTTGCAGCCACCCTCTAAATACCAAACAAATGGAATATCAACCAAACTGATATTTATACCAGTTGGTGAGAAGCGGTGGCTTCTACTTGCTTAAATCACCTTATTAGATTAACATACATAGTAGTAATATGTCAATAGATGGTTACATCTTTTTTGAAATTCTTTCCTGCACTTCTTTAATAAACAAATCCACATTCATATTGACACTGTCTTTTTCTCCATATTTACGTACTGAAGCTTCATTGACTTCCATCTCTTTATCACCAACAACAAGTGTATAAGGAACCTTCTTCATCTGACTTTCACGAATCTTATAGCCAACCTTTTCATTACGATCATCAACCTCAACACGCAAACCAAGTGCAAACATTTTCTTTTTGAGTGCATATGCATAATCTGTATGTTTTTCCGTAATCGGCAAAATCTCAATCTGTACAGGAGCTAGCCATGTTGGAAATGCACCTGCATAATTTTCAATCAAAATACCAATAAAACGTTCAATGCTTCCATAAACCACACGATGAATCATAACCGGGCGATGCTTTTTACCATCCTCACCGACATATGTCAGATCAAATTTTTCCGGCAAAAGCATATCCAATTGAATTGTACCGCACTGCCACGTACGACCAATCGAATCCTTTAAATGAAAATCAATTTTCGGACCATAAAATGCACCATCACCTTCATTAACAATATATTTCAGGCCACGATTGTCCAATGCATTCTGTAAAGCATTCGTTGCATTTTCCCAAATATCATCTTCACCCATAGAATTATCTGGACGCGTACTAAGTTCTGCATGATATTCAAGGCCAAACGTCTTATAAACACGGTCAAAAAGGTCAATGACCTTTTGGATTTCTTCTTCTATTTGTGAAGGCATCATAAAGATATGCGCATCATCCTGAGTAAAGTTACGAACACGCATAAGACCATGAAGTGCACCAGAAAGTTCATGGCGATGAACAAGACCCAGTTCACCCATACGAAGTGGCAAATCGCGATAGCTATGCTGCTGTGTCTTATAGACGATCATCCCGCCTGGACA
>DCFY01000125.1:878-3722 GCA_002315155.1 Megamonas sp. UBA1792 | reverse complement strand
GACTGTTCCCAAAGCTTACGGTTAAGAATCATTGGTGTACTGATTTCCTGATAGCCAAATTCACGATGCACTTCGCGCCAATAATTGATAAGTTCATTACGAATTATCATGCCTTTTGGATGAAAGAATGGGAATCCCGGACCTTCTTCATGCAGACTAAAAAGGTCAAGTTCCTTGCCCAGTTTACGATGATCGCGCTTTGCAGCTTCTTCCATCATCGTAAGATATGCATCAAGATCGTCTTTCTTTCCAAAAGCTGTACCATAGATACGCTGCAGCATCTTATTTTTTTCACTGCCGCGCCAATAGGCTCCGGCAACACTCTGCAATTTAAGTGCTTTTACTTTACCTGTACTTAAAACATGCGGCCCTGCACAAAGATCAACAAAATCCCCCTGTGTATATAATGTGATTTTTTCATTTTTCGGCAAATCATTAATAAGTTCAACCTTATATTTTTCGCCTTTTTCCTCAAACATTTTTAATGCATCTTCGCGGCTCACTTCACTGCGTTCCATCTTACTGTTTTCTTTAACAATTTTTTCCATTTCTTTTTCGATATTTTTAAGATCATCATCTGTTAGCTGCTTATTAATATCAAAATCATAATAAAATCCATTATCAATTGCTGGCCCAATTGCAAGCTGTACATCATATTCCTTATAAAGACGCTTTACTGCCTGCGCAAGGATATGCGATGCTGTATGCCGAAGTGTCCAAAGGCCATCGGCATCATCCAATGTCAAAAACTGGATCTTACAATCCTTTTCTATTTTTGTCGTAAGATCCATAATCTTTCCATCCACCTTAGCTGATAAAACCTTCTTCGCCAAACTATTACTAAATGCTTTTACAAAATCCAAAATCGTCATGCCTTGTTCAGCTTCCCGAACAGTACCGTCTTTCAATGTTACTTTAATCAAAATTAAAACCTCCTTAAAATAAAAAACAGCCTTCATCCCAAATAGGGACGAGGCTGTGCTTCGCGGTTCCACCCTGCTTGCCGCCAAAGGCGACCGGCTCGGACTTGATAACGGAGATTACTCCGGCACGGCCTACTTTATTCAGCCTGCAGTTTGAAAGTGGTAAATCTATATGTCGTATAAGATGATTCCAGCCTTGTCATCTCTCTCTGAAAAACAAATCATATAGTATCGTGTCTTTCGCTTTACTTTTAATTTATATTAATTATAATAACTCTATCTTTATCATGTGTCAAGTTATCAGCCTATTATTAATTAATTCTCCCCCAATATTATATTGTCTTTTGCTTTCGAGCCAAAACTTTTTTAATTAAATCCAACTACCTGCAGCATATGTCTATGTATATTATTAATAGAATGCCGTGTACTTTATCAAGATGAAGTATCGTTGACATTAAAGCCTTCACGATCATTTGCATGTGGTACAAACTTATTCTTCATTCCCACAATGTAGTGCCCCCCATAAGTTAGACTAATTTTAGGTCTAACTTATGGGGGGCACTACATCTGCATTAATCTGTTATATTTATTTCAGTTTCACCACACAAATACTACCACACCAACCATTTATGATAGTAAAATTCATCAACGATGTTATCTTTTATACGTTCGTACAAAGTATTCCTGTCAAACAATACTCTATATAATTTTGCTATTTTTGGGCAAATTTTACCTTGCTATTCATTATATCGATCATTGGTACTTTTATTTTTTGTCCAGCTTCTATTCGTGCATCATTATCTAAAGCATTGATTTCACGAATTGCAGTTGCCAAATCACGCACGCTCTTATCATCAACCGCATACTTTTCCGCAATAGACCATACGTTCTCACCACTTTTTACCGTCACAACATCAAAATCATCTGCTCTTAAATACGCATTAGATAAGTTTAGTGGTGATACCCCTGCAATAAGCAAAATTATAAGTAACAATCCTATCATTCGTTCCATCAAAGATCCCTCCATCAAATATCTGTTGTCGCTTAATTTAAGAAATTTACCATTTTAGAACTCTTGTTCTTATTTAATATAATATCACAGAACAAAGGTTCTTTCAATAGCTTTATCGAACAAATATTCGTTTTTTGCTTTTTATCTTTTTTTAATTTAAAAAGTTTATTGGTTAAGAGAATCTTCTGCACGAATCATGCGGAATTACCGATTTTTTATAATATCAGATTTACTCAAATCCTTTGGACAATTTAGCATATTTATTAAAAATTGCAGCTCCTTTAATAAATAGAAACAGACTACAATAACACTCCGACTAATTCCAACCCACCACGAAGTCGAACCGTAAACCTACTGGTTAAGAATAACTCTTCCTCCTTTCTGTAAAAGACCTTCATATAGGATTCATAAAACAATAGTTGTGCAAAAGCCACATAAAAAAGCAAGAAACAAACTTTTCAAAAGTATATGAGTCCTAATTTACAAAAGATAACTGCGTTATTTCTTTGTTTTTGTGATACAATGAAAGTAGTTCAGTTTTTACTGATGGGGCTAAGCGCAAGTCATTAAAACAACATAGCAGACTTAGCCGTCTTTTTCTATCACCCAAACCACACTCTAGAATTGACAAATGAATCCCTTCAGTTTTGAGGTGTACTCCGATACACAAAAGCACATATTTTCAAGCAGTATATGGAATGTCAACTCATTAATTCTAGGGAACAGTATAGAGAGGAGACAATTTTTATAAAAAAGTTGATTTCAAAATTAATTATTCTGGCTATGGGAATAACGTTCCTAGTGGGTTGTTTTGATTTTAACAATCCCCCATATGGACAACCATCGAACTGAACAAGAGGGCTCGCCACCTGATCAACAACGAAAACAGTCACCACTTGATCATCATGA
>DCFY01000125.1:0-622 GCA_002315155.1 Megamonas sp. UBA1792 | reverse complement strand
ATCATCATGATGATAATGATAATAATGAAACGGGTGCAGTAATTGCTAACAATTAATTTAAAAGGAGAATATATATGAAAATAATATCAAAGAAAAAATTGCTTATTCTGGCAATAACGACTATTTTAATGGTTCCATTCATTGCAGAAGCGTCCCCTACAGATGGTTTTGAAGATGGCCCAAATCCCAACTTTTATGTTTCGCAGCAAAAAATGGATATTGATAAAGTAGCACAAACTTTTGTCGACACTTGCGGAGTTAATAAGGATGAAGTTATTTCTTATATGAATGAAGGCGTTCGTTTTAGAGATATATCGATGGGAGCTTTCGTTGCAAAAGTCAGCGATAAATCATTAAAAGAAGTTATGGATGTAAAAATGCAGCATCATGATTGGAAGGGTGTGTTTGAAGCATTAAACATTTCAAAAGAAAAGATCAAAACTTTTCACAATGAAATGATAGCCAACCTTTTAAAAGACCAGTTGAGTATTCCTAAAAACACATCCCAAAATCTTCTTAATAAAGGTTATCAACCACGAGATATCGCTATAGCTAATGCATTAGCTAAGGATGCTAACAAATCGATTGATGATGTGCTAGCTATGCGTACACTAACGAACAC
>DCFY01000091.1:8457-14654 GCA_002315155.1 Megamonas sp. UBA1792 | reverse complement strand
CATAATTTTCGCGAGGCTGTTCATTTGTTGGATGGTCTGATGGGGAGAAGATTTCACCGACGAAGTGCGCGGAAGAATCCCCCTGCTTTTCCATAATGCGTTGCCAAACAGCGGCACAGGCACCTGGATTATAACCAGCTGCTGTAATATAGGTAAAAGCGAGATTATCAGCTTCCCATTCTTGCGGTTTTGTTACTTGTGTTGCTGTCGCATAGTTAGCAAAAACTGAAGCTGCGAGTGTTCCACCGGAGGAACCTCCCTGAGATTCACTATAGATTTGGGCGATGAGATCATAGGGAATAGCGTTCTTGAAGCCCTTGACCGGATGATCCTTTTGACCGTGTCCCATTTCGTGACCGAGTACGACGGCAATTTCGTCTTCGCTTGTCAGGAGGTCAAAAAGACCTGTGTTGATACTCAGGTTATGACCAAGTGAGCAAAAAGCATTAAAGGTCGTTTCGTTGTTGATAAAATAATTGTATGGCTTTTTAGTAATGGAAGGATCTACGGCAGCAATCCCATTCGAAAGATTGCCCATGATTCGATTGACTCGTTCGTTGAGAGTAGGATCTTCATTGACACCATATTTTTTCTTGAGTTCTTCAAAAAACTTGTCGCGGCCATCACCATTATAGTAGTTGAGCTGCTTGCTGACTTGTACATATTGGATACCTGAGCCAATGACGGCACTAAGGATGCTTGCGTCTGCTGTCGGAGCCGGTAGAATCAAAGCCGTTGCAGTGCTGCAAAGCACTACAGCTGCAGCTATCGCAGCCTTTTTGCGAAAAAAATTATAAGTCATAAATACACTCCTTTGTAATGTTGGTCATTTCAAGATATGACTTTTAGGTAGAAATATGGACAAGGGCCTGTAGACCATAGAAAAAAGAAATATTTGCAGCGGTAAGAATAGTGCGGCTTTTGCAAGACGGCTCAGTAAGAAGAGTGAAGCCGCTTTGTGATAGAGCATTGTAAGCCAGAGCGTGTTGAGCCCCAGGTCAACAAAAAGGAAGATAAGAATGAAAGGTATACAGATGTGCTTTATGGTAAGCTTTTTTTCGTAAAAGAAATAACCGTAAATAAAGCCGCTGATAAAAGCACTGAGTGTAAAGCCGGGGAAAAAAAGCCCGGCAAAAAAAAGCATACTACCGAGCAGGTCGGCAACGGCTGCCATGCAAGCCGTCCGCAGGGGACCAAACATGACAGCATAAACAGCAATTGGTAAAAAGCCAAAACTTATGCGGAGAAATGGTGTTTGAATAGAAAATACGTACGTAAATAAAATCGTCAGGGCAATAAATACACCGGAAAGCACAAGCGGCTTTGCTGAAAAATTGCGCAAGAAAGACACCTCCATATGATAATTGATGCACGTTGCTACATATCGAGAGACTTTCCCGGCAATGCAGCAGCGGGATGCAGTGAATGTACCGCAAGCTCAAAAAACTTTTCGTTCAGATGTCAACTCCCCGTTCATCCGACACTTAACGCACATTCACTTACTCTGCTATCTGTATAAGAATAAATTAAAGATTAAATAGAAAAATCCTGCTGGTTTGTGAAAAATATTTCTTTTTGCAGGAAATAGGTATAGTAAAAGCGAAAATAATCATAGAGTGAAAGACAGAAAATTTGTATATTGAAAGGGGAGATGTTATTATGCAGGCAAAGGATATTATGGCACGTGATCTTATTACGATAGGTCCGAAGACAACGATCCGTGAAATAGCAAGGATTCTTGTAAAACATAAGATTTCAGGATTGCCCGTTGTTGATGATGATGGTCGTGTACTTGGCATGGTCAGTGAAGGGGATCTTTTACACAAAGAGGTCATGCCCAAGATGCCGGATGCCTTAAATATTCTTGGAGCAATCATTTATTACAATGGTCTTTCTGAGTATAAGGCAGCGTTTAAGAAGATGTCAGCTTTTACAGCAGAGGAAATCATGACAGATAAGGTTATCTCTGTACAAGAAGATACTGATGTAAGTAAGGTTGGCGAGATCATGCTGGAGTACCACATCAAACGTGTACCTGTGCTGAATGGCACGCGTCTTATGGGCATCATCAGCCGCTCCGATATGGTACGTATGCTGTTGGAATAAAATATCAGGAGGAGACTTCTACTTATAATGAAAAATCTTTTGAAAAAATATGCCCGTCTTGTTATAAAGACGGGTGTTCATTTGCAGCCGGATCAATTGCTGGTTATCAACGCACCTCTTGAGTGTGCGGACTTTACCCGGCTTTTAGCACAGGAAGCCTATACAACTGGTGCTCATGATGTTATTGTAAACTGGAAAGATGAAAAGCTGGCAAAGTTGCGTTATACAATGGGGCAAGATGGTATATTCAGTGAATTCCCCGAGTGGCGGCGGTTGTTTTATATGGATTATGCACAGCAAGGGGCGGCATTTATTTCTATTTATGCAGAAGATCCGGAGATTTTCAAAGAGGTTGCGCCGGATCGCCTGGCAATGAGCCAGCGGGCGGCAGGCGCCGCGCTTATTGAGTATCGTCAGCGTATGATGAATAATGAAAATGCCTGGTGCGTTGTGTCGATTCCGACAGTTGCCTGGGCTAGAAAAGTGTTTCCAGATGTATCGGTGGGAGCGTCGGTTAAAAAGCTATGGCAGGAAATTTTCAAGGTCGTTCGCATTGATAAATCAAGTGATCCAGTAGAAAACTGGAAAAAACATGTCGGGTTTCTGGCAAAGGCGGCTGACTTTATGAATGCACATCAGTTTGTTTCGCTGCATTATTGTAACAGCGTTGGTACAAATCTTACAATAGAGCTGCCGAAGGGGCATATTTGGGCGGGCGGCGCAGAGTATACAACAAATAAGGTGCTATTTGTAGCGAATATGCCGACGGAGGAAGTCTATAGCGTGCCAAAACGTGATGGTGTAAATGGCACGGTTGTTGGAACGAAACCGTTTAGTTATAATGGTAATCTCATTGAAGGCTTTCAACTGACTTTCAAGGATGGTGTTGTTATCGATTATAAAGCTGATAAGGGGCAGGACATTCTGGGTCAGTTGATCAAGACTGATGAAGGTTCCTGCCGTCTTGGTGAAGTGGCACTTGTGCCGTATGATTCACCAATCTCGCAGAGCGGTACGCTTTTTTTTAATACATTGTTTGATGAGAATGCATCGTGTCATCTCGCTTTAGGCAAGGCGTATCCAACGTGTCTTGCAGGTGGCGATAAAATGACATCAATCGAGTTGGCTGCGGCTGGTGCCAATGATTCCCTTGTACATGAAGATTTTATGATTGGCTCCGCCGATCTCGAGATTATTGGAACAACAGAGTCTGGCAGAAAAATAACTGTATTTGAGAAGGGAAATTTTGTAAAATTTTAAGAGTTGAAAGGTACGAAGAATTGTCCTGAAATGGATAGTTTTTCGTACTTTTTTTATAAAAAATAAAGGGCAGAAGAAATATTATAATAATTGATTGAAAATAACTTGAAATTGTCATATAAAGTATATATAATAAATGAAATGATACATAGTAGTTTCTTTTATAAAGAATAATTGACAAAACTGCTTATATTTTTAAGTTTGCGAGAGAGGGCGTTTGTTATTATACAACGTATGTTTAATAAAACGGTTATGAAGGCTGTATGGCCAATTTGGCTTGGTTATTTGCCGTTGGGATTTGCGGGGGGGATATTATCGCAAAAAGTTGGCTTATCGCCAATAGAGATCGGCATTATGTCTGTGCTTGTTTTTGCTGGAAGCGGACAGTTTATCGCACTCGCGATGATGGGGAGCGGAGCTGCGTCGATATCGTCAATTATAATGACAACATTTATCGTGAATTTGCGTCATGTGCTTTACAGTTCGACACTTGCAACGTATATTATGCAGCAGTCAGGGAAATATTTCAGTGTATTTGCGCAAGGAATTACAGATGAAACTTTTGCCGTAAACTTAAATAAATTCACTAATATAGAAGAAAATTGGGATCCGTCAAAGGCTCTGGGGGTTAATATATTGGCACATGGCTGCTGGATTTTTAGTAATGTGCTGGGAAATGTTGCGGGAAATATTATCGTTATAGATACAGCCGTCGTCAGCTATACCCTTATAGCAATGTTTATTGGTCTATGGTCTTTTTATTTTGGGAATCGTATGATTGTATTGATAGGCGTGTTTTCTGGTATAGTGGCACTTGTTTTGTCAGGCTTTTTGGATCATAAATTGTATATTGTTGTGGCAACAATTGTGGCAGCAACGCTCGGGTGTACTATAGAAGGCTGGTGTGAAAAGAAATGACAAGTGCAGAGATTTTTTATTGTACGCTGGGGATGTGTGTTGTTTCCTACATACCACGGGTATTACCACCATTCGTTTTATTAAAGATAAAAATATCACCGTTTCTTGCTCGTTGGCTTAAATATGTACCAACTTCTGTTTTTGGTGCGCTTGTATTTTCAGAAATATTTATTGGTGCAGATCATACATTGAATTTCAGTTTATATAATATTAATCTTTTAGCTTCTTTTGCTGTGCTTGTTGTCGCAATACGAACAAAATCATTGGCAAAAAGTATTGTCGTTGGGCTTGTTGTATTCTCGATTTTACAAAGAGTTTTGTGAAGGTTTCAAAATTAAAAGAAAAATCACCGCTTTTCTGAGCTTTTTTGAAAAGCGGTTTTTTAATGCGTTTCTAAGGAAAGATATGCTATACTACATAGAGAAGAAATGGATAAAAATGCTTTGTTACAGAAGTATTGAAGATAGGAAAGGGAGTACCATATTGAGTAAAATTTGTGTATTGGCAGAAAAACCTTCGGTGGGGAGAGATCTTGCCCGCGTGCTTGGATGTACGAAGGGTGGAAATGGCTATTTGGAGGGTGATAAATATATCGTGACATGGGCACTTGGTCATCTTGTGACGCTTGCTGATCCGGAGGCCTATGGTGAACAATATAAATCCTGGCGTATTGAGGACTTGCCGATTATGCCGGATGAGCTGGATCTTGTTGTCATACACCAGACCATGCGGCAGTATCAGACGGTGAAGCAACAGCTGCGACGCCCTGATGTCATGGAGATCGTCATTGCAACCGATGCAGGGCGCGAGGGTGAACTTGTTGCACGATGGATACTTGTAAAGGCAAAAATCCATAAGCCATTAAAGCGTCTCTGGATTTCATCAGTAACAGACAAGGCGATCAAAGATGGTTTTGCCCATTTAAAAGATGGCAGGAACTTTGAAAATCTTTATCATTCAGCGACGGCAAGAGCTGCCTCGGACTGGTATGTAGGGATTAATGCAACACGGGCACTGACTTGTAAATTTAATGCCCAGCTTTCATGCGGGCGTGTACAAACACCGACACTGGCAATTATTGCGGCAAGAGAACAGGAAATCAACAGCTTTGTGTCAAAAGATTATTATGGCCTTAAAGCATATTGCAAAGGAATTGTCTTTACCTGGCAGGATAAAAAAAGCAAGAGCTTTCAAGTTTTTGATAAGGCGATCATGGAACAAGTACAGAAAAATTTACAAGGATCTTCGCTTATATTACAAAAAATTGAGCGGACGATGAAAAAAAAGTTTGCGCCTATGCTCTATGATTTGACGAGCCTGCAGCGTGATGCAAATCGGCTTTTTTCTTATTCAGCCAAGGAAACTTTGTCAATTATGCAAAAGCTCTACGAAACACATAAGATTCTCACGTATCCGCGTACTGACTCATGCTATATTACAGCCGATATCGTACCGACACTAAAAGAACGGCTTAAGGCATGCGGTGTAGGTCCGTATTCACGCATTGCTTTTCAGGCGTCAAAAAATATTCAGGCAAGCAAGCATTTTGTTGATGATACGAAAGTGTCGGATCATCATGCAATTATTCCAACGGAACAGTTTGTGAAGTTTACAGCACTTAGTGAAAAGGAACATCGTATCTATGATCTCGTTGTACGGCGATTTATTGCAGTGCTTTATCCACCCTATGAATATGAGCAGACAACACTGGAAGCTGTGGCGGGGGATGCGGTTTTTGCAGCACAAGGGCGTATCGTCAAAGTGCTTGGCTGGCGTGAGGTTTATGAAAACGATGATGAGGACGAAACGGATCTTCTGTCTGAACAGCTTTTACCGAAAATCGAAGAAAAAACAAAGATTTTAATCGAGCGCCTGCAGCTCACACAAGGCAAGACAAAGCCACCAGCTCACTT
>DCFY01000091.1:0-8124 GCA_002315155.1 Megamonas sp. UBA1792 | reverse complement strand
TGAAGTCGATGATTGGTGAAACGGGCGGTCTTGGTACTGTAGCAACGCGAGCGGATATTATTGAAAAATTATTTAATACATTCCTGATGGAGAAAAAAGGCAAGGATATTTATCTAACAGCAAAAGGACGCCAGCTTTTAGATCTTGTCCCGAGGGAGCTTAAAGAACCAGCACTTACAGCTAGGTGGGAACAGCAGCTAAGTGCGATCGCAGATGGACGATTGCAAAATGAGAAATTTATTTCGGATATAAAAGAGTATGCAAGGAAGCTAATAAATGAAATCAAAGATTCTACGGCGAGATTTCATCATGATAATATAACACGAAAAGCCTGCCCTGAATGCGGGAAGTTTTTATTAGAGGTCAATGGAAAGCATGGCAAAATGCTTGTATGTCAGGATCGTGAATGTGGTTATCGTCGGACGATTACAACCTTAACCAATGCACGCTGTCCGAATTGCCATAAAAAAATGGAGATGCGCGGCGAGGGTGAAAATAAAAGCTTTTTTTGTTCTTGTGGCTATAGGGAGAAATTGTCAGCTTTTCAGACACGTAAGGAAAAAACAAGTGCTGGACGTATATCAAAAGGAGAAGTTGCCCGCTATATGCATGAACAGAAAACAGCAGAACCAGTGAATACCGCTTTGGCTGATGCATTGGCGGCACTAAAACTGAAATAAATAATATATAGTTTTGTAAGGAGAGCAATATGAAAAAAGTTTTAATCGTAATGGTTCTTTGCCTGTTTTGTGCGACCGCGACGGCAGCGACAGCAACTATTGCTGAAGATTTTGCCTATAAAGGAATTGCTTTAGGGGATTCATATGAAAAAATGATAAAGATCCTTGGTGAACCACTTTATGATAAACAGCTTTTGTCACAGGGAGCAATGGTAACATACTATACATATAAGGATAAGTTGCAAATTGGTGTTGCAGTAAAAAATAATAGTGTGGTTGATATACAAATCAAGAGTGACAGATATGAAGCACGTGATGGTGTAAAACTTGGTGCAACGCCTTATAAGCTGGCAAAAGTCTATGGTAAGGTCGCACGCACCTTTATCAATGGTGAAACTTACTATATTTATACGAGTGAAAAAAATCGTCAAAATCGACTTATGCTGCAGGCAGAGCCAACAGCCAGGTATCTTTTGTCGATTCGTATCACGAGCTTACCGATTACGGAGGCGGAAATCGATGCGCGGCTGGAAGATGAATTGGGTAATAAAAATGATTTGAATACGATCTATATGGGTGAAAAAGACATTGACACAAGTCGTGTACAGACGAATGAATAATTGAGGTGATATAAATGCAGAAAATGATACTGCGCTATTTTGTAATCATACTGGGATGCTTGATTAGCAGCAGCTCCATCAATCTTTTTCTTGTGCCAAATCATTTGCTTAGTGGTGGTATTACGGGGATTGCGATTATTTTCTATTATCTCTTTGATTTACCAATCGGACTCCAGATGCTTATTTATAATGTGCCGCTTTTTTTTGCGGCATATAAGCTGTTAGGACCGAAATATACGATTGATGTTGTTTTTGGTACAGTAGTTTTTTCGCTGTGTATAGATGTCACTCAATTCATTGGTGTGTATGCTGCAGTATCAGATACAATGCTGGCAGCAATTTATGGTGGCGTTTTCAATGGTATTGGCTATGGTATTATTTTTCGCATGAATGGCAGTTCCGGCGGATTGGATATTGTCGCTGTCATATTAAAAAAGTTTTATTCGTTTAATATGGGAGGCGTTATTTTTGCGTTTAATTGTATTATTATGAGTATTGCGGCAGCATTGTTTGGTGTGATGCCAGCAATGTTCACGCTTATATCAATGTTTGTGAGTGCTATGCTTACGGATAAGGTAGTTGCGGGATTTAATAATAAAAAAGCAATTATTCTTATATCAGATAAAACTCAACTTATTGCAGAGGAAATTATAAAAGAAGTTGGTCGTGGTGTAACTTTTCTGAAAGGGGAAGGTGCTTTTACACATCAACAAAAAAATGTACTCTTTGTTGTTGTAAATCTCACACAGATCGGGAAAATCAAGATGTTAACAAATGCTGTTGATCCGCAGGCTTTTATGATTGTACTAAGCGCAAATGAAGTTATGGGACGAGGCTTTACGCTGCCAGGGCAAAAAATCGAGGCAATGCTCAAGCAGCGTGATAATCAAATTGCAGAAGAGTACAATAGGAAAATAGAAAGAAATAAGGTAAAATAGATGAAGCAAATGAAGAATCTGGAACATTTTATAAAAGTGGCAAAAGGTGAAGAAAAAGCGCAGCTTGTTTTAAAAAATGCAAAAGTGTTTTATAGTTTTACAGGTGAGTTCGTTAAAAGTGATATAGCGGTAGAAAACGGCTATATTGCTGGTACGGGCAGGAATTATAAGGGAAAAAAAGAGATAGATTTAAGCGGATATCTTATAACGCCGGGATTTATCGATGGACACATCCATATTGAAAGTTCGATGCTGAGTCCTCTCGAGTTTGCAAAAGCAGTCGTGCCGCTTGGAACAACAACTGTTATTGCAGATCCGCATGAAATTGCTAATGTAACAGGAATGGCCGGTATACGTTATATGCTTGATGCAACGGAAAATATACCACTTGATGCATATTTTATGCTGCCATCCTGTGTACCAGCGACAAAGCTGGAAAATTCCGGAGGGGAATTACTGGCAGACGATCTTGCTGAGCTTATTGATCATCCACGAGTTCTTGGGTTAGGTGAGATGATGAATTATCCGGGGGTATTGGCTGGAAATAAGGAAGTATTGGCGAAATTATCAATTGCGGAAAAGAAACGAGTCGATGGTCATGCACCCGGACTATCAGGAAAGAATCTTATGGCATATGCGGCCGCTGGAATAGATTCTGATCATGAGTGCATCAGTAAAGATCAGGCATTGGAACGCTTGCGAGCTGGTATGTATGTTATGCTGCGGGAAGGTTCAGCGGCAAAGAATCTGCAGGCATTATTAGCGGTGATCAATCCGGCGACAGCACAGTTTTGTTGTTTTGCGGCAGATGATCGTCATCCAACGGATCTCCTTAAGGAGGGTCATATCAATCATATGATAAAAATGGCTGTAGAGGGGGGGACTTCGGTTGCAACTGCGCTGCAAATGGCAACAATTAATACAGCACGTTATTTTGGACTTACGGATGTAGGCGTCATTGCTCCGGGATATAAGGCAGATATTCTTGCCTTTAAGGATCATTCCTGGCGGCCATCTATGGTTTTCAAGGATGGTGTACTTGTTGCTGAGAACGGCAAAGCAATGATTAAGGGCGAAAGCAAGGTGCCAAAGGAGATTGAGCAGACAATGCACATTGCGCCAATTGACTTGGCAAAGTTAAAGATTTTGATGCAGCAGAGCAATACGGCTCAAGTCATTGGACTTATCCCTTATCAAATCGTGACAAAGAACCTTAAAATGAAAGTAAAAGTAAAAAATGGTGAAGCTGTGGCCGATGCTGAACAGGATGTTTTGAAGCTTGTGGTAATTGAGCGGCATCATGAAACAGGAAACATTGGTACAGGCCTTGTACATGGTTTTGGTTTGAAGAAGGGGGCAATTGCTTCAACGATTGCACATGATTCACATAACCTTATTATAATAGGCGAAAATGATAAAGATATCTTTCTTGCGGCGGAGGAACTCGAACGAATCGGCGGTGGTATAACGATTGTTGCAGATGGTAAAATTGTTGGGGCTTTATCTTTGCCTATAGCGGGCCTTATGTCAAAGGAAAGTGTCAAGGTAGTTGAGGAAAAGCTGTCATTATTGAAGAAAGAAGCATATGAGCTTGGTGTCTATGAACATTATGATCCGTTTCTTACACTGGCATTTTTGAGCCTGCCGGTTATTCCGGCACTTAAGCTTACAGATATGGGACTTGTTGATGTCGAAAAATTTACGATTGTGCCCGTGACAGAAAAAGTTTGAGATGCTATAATATATCATGTTTCATGACGAAGAATAAGGAGTTTTGTTTATGAAAATTACATACTTGCTCAACAGTGGCTTTATTGTAAAAATGCAATCGTGTGCCTTGGTTTTTGATGCTTATGAAGACCCGGCGGGGAATATTGCAGAAACGATCAAAGATTGTGAAGAGGTCTATTTTTTTGCTTCTCATGCACACTTTGACCACTTTGATCCACGTATTAAGGACTTTGCAAATTGTACGACAAGGTATTTTTTGAGCTATGATATTCATCGAACGAAGCGTGTCCGTGAACTTCCAATAGAAAAAATTGTTTATCTGAAGACATATGACAGCTATAAAGATGATCAGATAAAGATTTCTTCGTATGACTCCACAGATGCGGGAACATCTTTTCTTGTAGAAAAAAATGGCTGGCGCATTTTTCATGCTGGTGATTTTAATTGGTGGCATTGGAAGGGTGATACGGCTGAAAACAATTCCTTGGCGAAAAATGGCTTTATGAAGCAGATGAAGCGTCTTGATGGGCTGGAGGCAGATGTCGCGTTTTTTCCGCTTGATGGGCGGTTGGAAGAGTTTGCTGAAGATGGAGCCAGGGAGTTTTGCCGTCGGACAAATGTGAAGCAGCTTATTGGTATGCATCGTGTTGGCTATGGAGAATGGAAACCGGGAAAAGAATTTTTTCCAACCGGGAAAGTGATCCCCTGCTGGGCACCGATTACCCCAGGAGAATCACGCGAATTCAAAAAATAGGGGAGGGTTTCTATGAAAAAGAAATCTTTTATTTTTATTTTGCTGACTTTAATGGTCATTACAACTGGCTGTTTTGGTGCAGCAAATGCTCAAAATGAAAAAAAAGGAGAGATTACTGTGCAAAATCATATTGCAGTATTTGAAACAAATAAGGGAAAATTTGAGGTTGAATTATTTGAAGATAAGGCACCAAACACAACAAAGAACTTTATCGATCTTGTAGATAAGGGATTTTATGATGGACTTATTTTTCACCGTGTTATCGATGGTTTCATGATTCAGGGGGGCGATCCGAATGGCACGGGTACAGGGGGGCCTGGGTATACGATTAAGGATGAATTCAATAAGGATTTAAAGCATAGTTCTGAAGGTATACTGTCCATGGCAAATGCTGGTCCTAATACAGGCGGTTCACAGTTCTTTATTACATTGGCTGCAACACCTTGGCTTGATGGGCATCATGCGGTATTTGGCAAGGTTATAAAGGGTATGGATATTGTGAAAGCCATTGGTAAGGTAGAATGCGACTTTCAGGATAAACCATTAGAAGATATTGTCATCCAAAAGATTACGATCGAAGATAAAAAATAAAATGCTGGCCTATACCTATATTGTTGAATGTGCAGATGGTTCTCTCTACACAGGGTGGACAAATGATGTGGAAAAGCGTCTGGCCGCGCATAATGCGAAAAAAGGGGCCAAGTATACGCGTATGCGTATACCCGTGAAGCTTAGATATACGGAAAGTTTTTTAACAAAGCAGGAAGCACAAAGCCGCGAATGGCAGATTAAGAAGATGTCACGAGCAGAAAAGTTTAAGCTTATTGCTGAAAATGCAGCTGAATTATAAAATAAGATATAACCCGTGCAGGATAGATTTGTTTTGCTGGCCCCCGGCTTACGATATAATTAAAACTAGCTAAACCGAAGGAGTTTTATATCGCAGGGACAATGGAGGTTTTGTATGGAAGAAAAGCCAAGTATACAACAGCTGGAGAACTTTATCATTTATGGAAAAGTGCGGAATTTTACGCTTGCAGCTAAGGAAGCGAACATAACGCAGTCAGCGTTCAGTTCACAAATGAAAAAGCTTGAGGAACTGGTTGGTGTGAAGCTTATTGTGCGTTCAAACCGTGGCAGTGATTTGACATCAGAAGGCAAAATATTTCTTGAACGAGTCACTCATATCATGGATTCTTTGTCGGAAAGCATTTATGAAGTGCGAAATTTTCAGGGGGAAGGTTCAGTAGATTTGCAGATTGGTATTTTGACAACATTAGGAGATGTCCTAATGAATCAACATGTGGTCTATTTTCAAAAGAACAACTCCAATATTTTTATTAATGTGTATGATATGGAAGAGGAAGAACTTTTGCAGGACTTAAAAGATGATCGAATTGATATCGGTTCGACCTTTTTACTGAAAGATATTGATCTCAATGGCTATGTTAAAACTTGTTTTCGCAGTGATAATGTTGTTTATTATGCGCCGGGAATTAACGATTTACCAGAGAAGATGAGCAGAGAGATGATGCTGAAATTCCCGTTGGTACAATATCCACCTAAATATTTTATGAATGCGATATTACAGCGATATTTCCAGCCGACAGGGAAATTTCCTCCGGTCTCGGCTCGTCTATCGACACCCTATGCAGTTATTTATTACTGTCAGCAAAATTGGGCGGCAGCTCTTTTGCCAGAACGTTTGCTGAATGCACTTGGTATTAAAAACGGCTATTATAAAATTAAAACACCGTTGAATTTGAAAGTATATCTTCTCTATAAAAAAGAAAATCCAAAATATTGGGCGATGAAAATTTTCATTAATTATATTATGAAATTGAATCAAAAAAATGAATGACAGGAAAAAATAAAGCTGCCATCGATAAAGTGATATTCATTTTATCGATGGCAGCTATCTTTTTATTCTGTTATACAAAAAAGGCTCTGTTGTATACAATCTTTAATGTAGAAAAATACAAATGAGGATGGTAAAGAACATGAGCAAAACCAAATTATGGACAAAAGATTTTTTATTGGATACGATAGTTAATTTTTTAATCTATCTTATTTATTATTTATTAATGGTAATTATTACTGTTGTAGCAAAGGATACGTTGGGAGCGTCTCTGAGCGAGGCGGGACTGGCTTCAGGAATTTTTATCTTAGGGACACTGCTTGCCCGGCTATTTGTGGGGCGATCAATTGAGATGTATGGTCGAAAAAAAACATTATATGCAGGTATATTGTTCTATTTTATCACGACATTATTTTATTTTTCGTTAGGCAGTTTAGCTATTCTTTATGCTGTACGTTTCTTTAATGGGATTGGTTATGGTATTGCATCGACAGCGACAAGTACAATTATTTCAAATATCGTACCGGAAGCACGCAGGGGAGAGGGTATTAATTATTATGGCTTAAGTACAAGTTTGGCTGCGGCTGTAGGACCTTTTCTTGGAATGTTTCTTCATGCTTATATGAGTTTTACTTTTATTATTGAATGTTGTGTGGCTTTATTGCTGTTTTGTCTGGGGGCTGTATTTTTCTTAGAAGTCAGGGAAATAGAGCTTAGTGTAAAAGAGAAAGCAAGACTAAAATCCTTTTGCATTAATAATTTTATTGAGAAACGTGTTTTTCCGATTGCTGTTGTGGGATTTTTTATGGGTTTTTGTTATTCAAGTGTATTAAGCTTTTTAGCGGCCTATGCACAAGAAATTCATTTGCTTGAAGCGGGGACTTTTTTCTTTGTGGTTTATGCCCTTGTTATAACGATATCAAGGCCATTTACCGGAATTGTTTTTGATCGCAAGGGAGAACATTTTGTGATGTATCCATCATATGTTTTGCTGGCTATTGGTTTATTTGTCTTAAGTCAGGCACACTCAGGAGCTGTACTTTTGTTGGCAGGTGTTTTTGTTGGTTTGGGTTATGGCACATTTATGTCAAATGGACAGGCATTATGTGTTAAGCTATCACCAAATTATCGTATGGGAGTAGCGACAGCTACATATTTTATTGCGCTGGATCTTGGGCTTGGCGTAGGACCGTTTTTGTTGGGCGAATTGCTTCCAACGATTGGTTTTCAGGGAATCTATATAGTTACCGCAGTTCTGGCACTTTTGTGCGTGGGCTTGTATTACTTCTTGTATCAAAAAGATGGAGGCAGTGAAACTATAGCGGAAACAGTACTGCATGACAGAGGATGTCTAGTAATAAAAAATGATAAGGAAATTGTATGAATATCTAAAATAAAAGAGAAGTGCTGCCAATACTATATGAAGCAGTGCTTTTTGTTTTATAATGACAAACGTGTGCATGTAAAATGATGATTTTTTAGTCGTATCTTATATCATTGCATAAAAAACAAAAAAATATTGACAAACATTGTAAGATACTGT
>DCFY01000160.1 GCA_002315155.1 Megamonas sp. UBA1792 | reverse complement strand
TAATTAATCCAGCAAAAAAATTTGACGATATTTGCGATGTTCTAATAGAAGACGGTAAAATAAAATCAATAGGGAAAGATTTACAGGTAAAAGACATAGAAATCATCAATGCAGCTGGGTGTATTGTTACACCAGGTCTTATTGATATGCATGTTCATTTTCGTGAACCGGGTCAGGAAGCCAAAGAAGATTTTGCTTCTGGGACGAGAGCTGCTGCGGCAGGTGGGTACACAACAGTTGCAACGATGCCAAACACAAAACCAGTAGTAGATACATCAGCACTTGTTAATAGCTTAAAACATCGGGCAGCTGAAGTTGGGATTGTTCATGTTGAGATTATTGGTGCACTTACGAAAGGACAGGCTGGGAAAGAAATGGCTGAAGTCGGTGATATGACACAAGCTGGCGCAATCGCTTTTTCGGATGATGGACACTATGTAGAATCTGCGAAGGTACTTTTGAATGGGTTTGATTATCTGCAGACATTTGATAAGATTATTATTGGTCATGATGAAGAGATTTCTCTTGTTGAAGACGGCGTTATGAATGAAGGACATCATAGTGCGATGCTGGGAATGAAAGGCCGCCCTACAGTTGCAGAAGATATTGCTGTAGCACGTGATATCATGCTGGCGGAATATGCGGATGCTAAGGTTCATATTGCGCATATCAGCTCTGCGAAAGCACTGGATATTGTTCGTCAGGCAAAAAAACGTGGTGTAAAGGTAACAGCAGAAGTAACACCTCAGCATTTGACGATGACAGATGAATGCGTTGATCCCACGGACACATCAACAAAGGTAAATCCACCACTTCGCTCAGCAAAGGATACCGAAGCAATGCTGCAAGGACTTAAAGATGGTACTATTGATGCAATTGTAACAGATCATTCACCACATGCTGAAGAAGAAAAAGATGTGGAATATCGATATGCACCAAGCGGCTTTCCTGGTCTGGAAACAGCATTGGGGGTACTTCTAACGGATCTTTATCATACAGGAAAGATAGGTTTGGAAGAAATTATTGCAAAAATGACATGCGGTCCGGCAAAGATCTTTGGTATGGACAGGGGCGTGATAGCGGAAGGTAAGGCAGCAGACATCACAATTATCGATCCGGAACTCGAATGGACGGTCGATGAAACGAAGTTTTATACGCGTGGGACACATTCACCGTTCGATGGCAAAAAGCTTAAAGGTAAAGCTGTAATGACAATCGTTGACGGCAAAATCGTTATGCAGGATGGTAGAATTGTGTCTTAAAAATAATGCGGGGGTGTTTTTTTGAAAGGGAAATTGATATTAGAAGATGGCAGCATGTTCTACGGTGATCTTCTGAATAATATAAAAGCAACAGGTGAAGTCGTATTCAATACAGGGATGACAGGATACCAGGAAATTTTGACAGATCCTTCCTATTGTCGCCAGATTGTGACACTTACGTATCCGTTGATTGGAAATTATGGAGTTGCAGATATTTTTATGCAGTCACGTAAATCGTTTGTAAATGGTTTTATCATTGGTGAGCTTTGCGATGAAGGCAGTAATTGGCATTTGGAAACAAGTCTTAGGGATTTTTTGTCAAGACAAGGGATTCCTTGTCTTTATAATGTGGATACCCGGGCAATTACACGACAAATCCGTTCGGTTGGGACAATGAAAGGTATCATTGTTGCAGAAGACACGGCACAATCAGAGATTGACGAACTTTTTGCTGTGCCAATAAAAAAAGATGTTGTTGATGAGGTAACGACACCGGAAGCTTATAAAATGGAAAATGATGGGCCGCATGTTGTTGTCATGGATTTTGGCATTAAGAAAAACATATTAAAAGCATTGCATAAAATTGGTTGCAATTTGACGATCGTTCCATCAACAACAACGGCTGAAGAGATCCTGTCTTTGCAGCCCGATGGACTTTTTCTCTCAAATGGGCCAGGAGATCCCAAAGATGTACCAGAAGTTATTACAAATGTTAAAAAACTTATTGATAAGAAACCGATTTTTGGTATTTGCCTGGGGCATCAGCTTTTAGCGCTTGCATTGGGTGCAGACACATACAAGCTTAAGTTTGGTCATCGCGGTTCAAATCAGCCGGTAAAGAATCTATTAACAGGAAAAGTACAGATTTCTTCGCAGAACCATGGCTTTGCTGTAGATGAAAAATCTTTTAAAGGGCTGCCACTTGAAGTAACCCATCGTTCTGTTAATGATGGCACAGTTGAAGGCATGCGACATAAGGAATTACCAATTTTTTCAGTGCAATATCATCCAGAAGCTTCTCCAGGCCCGGATGATAACACATATTTGTTTGATCAATTCTGGACAATGCTTACGAAGGGGGAATAATTGTGCCAAAAAAGGAAAATATAAAAAAAGTTATGGTGATTGGCTCGGGTCCAATCATTATTGGTCAGGCTGCAGAGTTTGATTATGCTGGAACACAGGCATGCCGCGCCCTGAAAGAGGAAGGTCTGGAAGTTGTTCTTGTTAATAGTAACCCAGCAACGATTATGACAGATACACATATTGCGGATCGTGTTTATATAGAACCACTTACGGTAGAGTTTCTTGAGGAAATTATCAGCAAGGAAAAACCGGATGGACTTTTGGCAACAATAGGTGGTCAGGCTGGCTTGAATCTTGCAGTAAAGCTTTCTGAACAGGGGGTTCTTAAAAAATATAAAGTTGAACTTCTTGGAACTTCGCTGGAAGCAATCAAGAAGGCTGAAGATCGTGAACTTTTCAAGGAAACGATGCAGAAACTCAATGAACCCATCCCTGAAAGCACGATTGTTGAGGATGTTGCCTCAGCTGTACATTTCGCTAATGAAATCGGTTATCCAATTATCGTTCGCCCGGCTTATACAATGGGGGGGACTGGTGGTGGTATTGCTGACAATGAGGAAGAACTCATTGAAATTGTCATTCGTGGTCTTAAATATAGTATGATAGGGCAGGCCCTTATCGAACGGAGTGTAGCTGGCTGGAAGGAAATCGAATATGAAGTTATGCGTGATGGAAATGATAACTGTATCACAGTTTGTAATATGGAAAACTTTGATCCGGTAGGCGTGCATACGGGAGACAGTATCGTTGTAGCACCATCACAGACACTTAGTGATCACGAATATCAGATGCTTAGAAGTGCATCACTCCGCATTATTCGTGAGCTTGGTATTGAAGGTGGCTGCAATGCGCAGTATGCACTTGATCCAGACAGTAATAACTACTATGTAATTGAAGTAAATCCACGCGTGAGCCGTTCTTCAGCACTTGCATCAAAGGCTACAGGCTATCCGATTGCTAAAGTCTCGGCAAAAATCGCAATTGGCTATTATCTCGATGAAATTGTTAATGCAGTAACCCAGAAAACAATGGCCTGTTTTGAACCAGCGCTTGACTACTGCGTTGTAAAATTTCCACGCTGGCCATTCGATAAATTTGTGTTTGCTGATCATACGCTTGGGACACAGATGAAGGCAACCGGTGAAGTCATGTCGATCGACCGAAACTTTGAGGGTGCGATATTGAAGGCAGTTCGTTCATTGGAAATCGGTGTTCATCGTCTGCATATGGATAAAATGGATGGATGGAGCGATGAAAAAGTTGTTCGTACACTTAGTAAGATCAATGATGAACGCATCTTTGTTGCAGCTGAAGCGCTTCGCCGCGGTATTGCTACGGTCGATGAAGTCCATGATATCACAAAGATCGATGAATGGTTCTTGTATAAAATCAAGCATATTACTGATATTGAAAATCGTGTTGCTACGGAAGAAATTACACCAAAACTCATGCAGGCAGCAAAGAATGTTGGCCTTGCTGATCGTTCCATTGCTGAGCTTGCAGGAAAGAACCTTGATGAAATTTCTACAATGCGCAAGATGATGAATATACTGCCGCGTTATAAGATGGTAGATACATGTGCTGCGGAGTTCGAAGCAGCAACACCATATTACTACTCAACCTTCAACGCACAGGAAGATGAAGTCCAGATATCAGACAAGCGAAAGGTCATGGTTCTTGGTTCTGGCCCAATCCGCATTGGTCAAGGGGTAGAATTTGACTATTGTTCCGTACATTCAGTATGGGCACTTCGCGAAATGGGGATTGAAGCAATTATCGTAAATAATAATCCTGAAACTGTAAGTACAGATTTTGATATATCGGATCGTCTTTACTTTGAACCGCTAACAACAGAAGATGTATTAAATATTATTGACAAAGAGAAACCGGAAGGCGTCATTGTTCAGTTTGGTGGACAAACAGCAATTAATTTGGCAGCTTCTTTGCAGAAGGCTGGTGTGAAAGTATTTGGTACCTCGGTAAATGATATTGATCGTGCGGAAGATCGTGAACGTTTCGATGAAGTGCTTACGCAGACAAAGATTCCACGTCCACGTGGTACGAGCGTAACGAATCTTGAAGACGCAATCGTAGCTGCAAATGAGATTGCTTATCCGGTTATGGTGCGACCATCCTATGTACTTGGTGGACGTGCAATGGAAATTGTTTATAATGAAGAGGAACTGCGTGACTATATGATTCGTGCAGTAAAAGTAACACCGGATCATCCGGTTCTTGTTGATCGTTATATGCAGGGGACTGAAGTCGAAGTCGACGGTATCTCTGATGGTATTGATGTTGTTATTCCAGGCATAATGGAACATATCGAACGTGCTGGCGTTCATTCAGGAGACAGTATCGCGGTGTACCCACCACAAACGCTTTCTTCGAAGGTGATCTACACGATCATTGATTATACGAAGCGCCTTGCACTTGGACTTCATGTAAAGGGTTTGCTAAACATACAGTATGTCGTCGTTAATGATGAAGTTTATGTTATCGAAGTAAATCCGCGGTCGAGCCGTACGGTACCGTTCCTCAGCAAGGTTACGGACATCAATATGGTGAATCTTGCAACACAGATTGCACTTGGGGCAACTCTTAAGGACCTTGGATATAAGTCAGGACTTATTCCACCAAAACCTTATGTTGCAGTTAAGGCCCCGGTATTCTCGTTTGCCAAAATGCAGGATGTTGATATTTCGCTCGGGCCTGAAATGAAGTCCACTGGTGAAGTTATGGGTATCGACTATCACTATGCAAGAGCATTGTACAAAGCAATAACAGGTGCTGGTATGAATATACCTACAGAAGGCAGAATTCTTTTCACTGTGGCGGACAAAGATAAGGATGAAATGAAGCAGTTGGCAAAGGCATTTGCAGACCTTGGTTTTCAGATTGCTGCGACTGAAGGTACAGCACGAGCAATTCAGTCAATGGGAATCGATGCAGATATTGTCGGTAAGGTTCATGAAAGAAGTATTGATATTATCCAGATGATTAAAACAGGTAAGATTAACATGGTCATTAATACGCTTACACAGGGTAAAGGCTCTGCGAAAGATGGCTTTAAAATTCGCCGAGCAACGGTTGAACATGGTATTGCTTGTTTGACATCAATGGATACGGCCTGGGAGGTTCTGCGTGTACTGAGCTTTGTTCGTGAACGTCGTTTGATCTATTCATTGGCAATTCAGGATTATGTTGGTGGCGGTGATGGGCTTGCCTAAGATTGCAATTGATGCAGAAGTTCTCTCAAATGAAACGATTGGGAATTCTGTAAAAAAACTTGTTGTAGCTTGTTCAGAAATAGCCGGACAAGCTAATCCAGGCGAGTTTGTTCATTTGAGGGTTGACCGGAGCGGCCTTTTGCTGCGCCGCCCAATTAGTATTGCCGATACGGATATAGATAAAGGACAACTGACCTTTATCTATCGTATTATTGGCAAAGGGACGGCGGCAATGGCGGAATTAAAAAGTGGCGATACAATCAATTGTCTGGGTCCGATGGGACATGGTTTTTCACTTGACTGTGAAAAACCATTGCTCATCGGGGGTGGTATTGGAATTGCACCGCTTCTGTTTCTTGCGAAAAAATTTAACGGAAAAGCATCAATTCTTATGGGCGGACGTACTACTGAAGAAATGTTCTGGCCGGAAATCTTCAAGAGATTTGTCAAGGATATATTTATTACAACAGATGATGGTTCTATGGGAACGAAAGGCTTTACAATTACGGCTTTGCCACAAATATTACAGGATAATAGATATGATCGTATTGTTGTTTGTGGCCCGGAAATTATGATGAGGGGCATTGCAAAAATTGCTGCAGAACATCATATTTCGTGTCAGATATCAATGGAAAAGCGCATGGCTTGCGGACTGGGTGCTTGTCTTTCTTGTACATGCAAGGGGAATGACAATAGCCGTAAAAAAGTTTGCAAGGACGGGCCTGTGTTTTGGGCGTGGGAGGTTTTATAATGGATAAAAATAAATTACTTGCTACTGAAATTGCAGGCATCCATATGAAAACACCCGTCATGACGAGCTCGGGTACATTTGGGTTTGGTGAGGAATTCAAAGACTTTGTAGACTTGAATAAAATTGGTGCCGTTGTTGTTAAAGGAACTACCTTAAAACCGCGCAGTGGTAATGCAGGTGTCCGAATTACAGAAACACCGGCAGGCATGTTGAACTGTATTGGACTAGAAAATCCTGGCGTAGATTTTTTTCTGGAGGATATTTTACCGCGTATAGCAAAGTATGATATGCCGATCATCGTTAATATCTCTGGCAGTTCGGTCGAAGAATATGGCGCTTTGGCAAAAATGCTTGATGTCCCCGAAATTGCAGCAATTGAACTCAACGTATCTTGTCCCAATGTCAAGGAGGGCGGCATTGTTTTTGGTACTGATCCAGTAGCCGCCAGCGCAGTTGTTTACGAAGCGAAAAAGAATACAAAGAAACCGGTCATCATTAAGCTGTCGCCGAATATTACTGACATTGTCGGAATGGCAGTTGCAGTAGAAGCAGCTGGTGCTGATGCAATCTCTATGATTAATACGCTCATGGGAATGGCAATTGATATTGAGCGGTGGAAACCTGTGCTTGGCAATATCACCGGCGGATTATCAGGTCCATGTGTGAAACCAATTGCTTTATGTATGGTATGGCAGGTCGCACAGGTAGTAAAGATACCAATTATAGGTATGGGTGGTATTATGACAGCCGCAGATGCTATTGAGTTTTTCCTTGCGGGCGCAAGTGCCGTATCAATTGGAACCGCAAATTTTGTCAATCCAGCGATCACTGAAATTATTACAGATGATCTTGCAAAATACCTTGACTCAAAAAAACTACAAAACATAAGCGAACTTATTGGTAAGTTGAAAACAGGCAATTCAAAATAGAAGGGAAGATGAATATGGCAGACGATAGACTTATTGTAGCGTTGGATTTTCACACAATGCACGATGTTAAGGAATTTGTTGAGAAACTAGGAGACTCGGTAAGCTACTATAAGGTCGGCATGGAGCTTTTTTATAGTGTTGGCAGCGAGGTTATCACCTACTTAAAAGAACAAAAAAAAAGTATCTTCCTTGATTTGAAGCTGCATGATATTCCCAATACAACAGCGGAAGGACTTTGCTCACTTATGCGCCTTGGGGCAACGATGCTTGATGTACATGCGTCCGGCGGTTATACAATGATGAAGATAACCGCAGAACGTTTACAGAAAGAAGCAAAAAGCCTTGGTATAAAGAGACCAAAACTTATTGCTATTACGGTTCTTACGAGCATTAATGAAGAAGACTGGAACGGTCTTGGACAGTCAATGGAAATCCGTGAGCAGGTCGTTCGGTTGGCAAAGCTGGCAAAGAAGGCAGGTCTTGATGGTGTTGTTTCTTCACCACAAGAGGCAGCGGCAATTCGCCAGGCTTGTGGCGAGGACTTCATAATTGTGACGCCTGGAGTCCGTATGGCTGGGGCATCTGTTGATGATCAGAGCCGCGTTGCAACACCGACATTTGCGTTGCGAAGTGGAGCATCACATCTTGTTGTTGGCCGGCCAATTCGCTTAGCGGCTGAACCAAAGGCAGCAACAGAAAGTATTATAAAAGAAATGGAGACGGTAAAGTCATGACAGAACAGGAAGTAAAAGACTTATTTATTAAGACAAATGCAATTATGGAAGGGCATTTTCTGCTTACATCAGGACTACATAGCCCTCTCTATGTAGAAAAATTCAATGTGCTGCAGCATCCTGAATATACAGCACA
>DCFY01000036.1 GCA_002315155.1 Megamonas sp. UBA1792 | reverse complement strand
ATTCTTAATTTTTTTACCAGCATTATTATTGTAGGCAAACACAATAACATTGACCATCAGTAAACCTGCAAGCAGAAAAAAACCACCGACAACCGTCCAAAACACATCCATGGAAATATAAACTGCCACGCGGAGCACGGCAAAAACCATAAAAATGCGTAAACCCAGACCAAACTGCATTTGCCGCTTTGCCCGGCTGATGCTCATCGTCGAACTCTTCCATATTCGATAAACCAAGGTCCACCAACAGACAACTGCCAAAAAACAACCGATTAAAAACGCAGCAAATAAATGAGTCTTGTTTATTGTATACAACAAGACTAATATACCCGCTGTGCATATTCCAATCTGTACCAGCACTCGTCTGCAGCATGCTACTAAAATCTCTTTCATATTCCTCCTCCGACTTCTACGTCTTTGTTTGAATATCTGCCACTCCATGAAACAAAGCTTAAAATATGAACAATCTTCAAATTTATACTTTCTATATCTTTCCCTTCGACAAAAATATAATTTTCCCTGCTTTATTTACCGCTTTAAATTTCAACAACAAATTTTCTAAAATATCATTCCATTCATATAAGTAATGTACCTCATAACTATTATATATAGTTATCTCTTGAAAAGAATTTATAATAAAAATTTATCGCAGTTCCTATTATACAGCTAAGATTCATAAAATTTCAAGAGCAAATCACATATTTCCTCTTATTTTTTTATAAATAGAATAAATTCCAATAGGAAACCCGAGCAAAATCCCTATTATTTTGCCATAAGGCCCTATATTAAAGCATTCATCTGCCTTATTCCCCAAAAAAATACAAATACCAATAACAGCTACAAGATAAAAACCTATGCCTCCAAGAATGGAAAAAGCCTGCACAGCCTGTCGCAATCCCGCGTTTTTCTTATTGTTTTTATTTTTTTCACTGACCATCCGCTCTTCCCTCCATAAACTAAACTTATGATAAAATAATTATATTATTGTTTTGGCTTTTTGGAAAAGCCCCGCATCACAAGAAAGTTTTCATTATATCGCATCTATACTTCTTATCCTAAATCCAATAAGGAGCTATCACTTTGTGACAGCCCCCTTCTCTTATAATGCGTTGAATGTATCGGTTTTTTCACTTGTGAGACCATAATGGTAAAGAATTGCCTGAATAATACGTCGTGCTGCCTGTCCATCGCCATAAGGATTGCATGCAGCTGACATGATTTCATATTCTTTTTTATCCGTAAGAAGCTGCTTTGCTTCGTCATAAACACGCTGACGATCCGTACCGATCAGTTTTACAGTACCTGCTGTTACTGCCTCCGGACGTTCTGTCGTATCACGCAGTACAAGTACGGGTTTACCAAGTGCCGGCGCTTCTTCCTGGACACCACCCGAATCTGTTAGAATGAGATACGACCGATGCATAAGATTGGCAAACGGTTCATAGTTAAGCGGATCAATAAGATGAACCTTGTCCAGTCCGCCAAGTTCTTCGTTGACGACCTCACGTACCTTCGGATTCTTATGAACAGGAAATACAACCTCTACATCATTGAATTCCTCTGTAAGCTGTTTGAGGGCTCTATATACATGCCGCATCGGTTCACCAAGATTCTCCCGGCGATGTGTCGTCACAAGAATAATACGTTTGTTTTTATAATCAATATTTCGGAGAAGTTCATTTTTAAAAACAAAATCATCGCGCACAGTCTTATGTAGTGCATCAATTACTGTATTGCCTGTCACAAAAATCGCTTTATCATCGATACTCTCCGCAAGAAGATTTTCGCGTGCCGTCGCCGTTGGGGCAAAGTGCAGATCCGTAAGCGATGCTGTGAGTTTGCGATTCATTTCTTCCGGAAACGGCGAATATTTATTGTGTGTGCGAAGACCCGCTTCCACATGTCCGACTGCCGTCTGGTGATAATAGGCCGCAAGTGCCCCCGCGAAAGTCGTTGTCGTATCGCCATGTACAAGCACAATATCCGGTTTTTCCTTCGTCAGCACCTTGTCAAGCCCCATCATTGCCCGTGTTGTAATATCAAAAAGTGTCTGTCCTGCCGCCATAATATCAAGATCATAATCTGGCTTTATTTGGAAAAGATGCAGTACTTGATCAAGCATGTCACGATGCTGTGCTGTAACAGCTACAACAGGCATGATCGTATCCGGATGCTTTGCCAGCTCCAGTACAATTGGTGCCATCTTAATTGCTTCCGGTCGTGTACCAAACACCGTCATTACCTTTATTTTCTTCTTCATAAAAATCTCCTTTTCCCGTCATTCCTTCTAGTATTTTATGTATGTTAACCCGCTGCCGCAAAAGCAGTCTGCTTTGCATTCCCTTTTTATGGTGGACTTATATATTAATTAATCAACATGCATTACAAAAGAGGCAGGTTCATCACCTGCCCGCTTCATGCTATTTGCTATTTAATTTTATTTCAATGCGTTTCTGCCGACTTTTTTACAGTAAAAATCCCCAGTTTCTTCGCCCCCAAAAGTACAGTTGCTGTAACCACCACGACAATAGCGATCGCCACGCCACTGCTGACCTCGGTAAGTGCAATCGCACTAAGCCCAAGCAAGCCACTGATCACATACATAAGCAAAACTGCCTGACGCTGTGTAAAGCCAAGATCAAGAAGACGATGATGAAGATGTCCCTTATCCGGTTTGAAGATTGGCACTCCCCCACGATAACGCCGAACAATTGCAAACGTCGTATCAAGGATTGGCAGTCCAAGCGCAAGAATAGGCACAATAAGCGCAATCGTTGCAGCACTTTTCACTGCTCCGATAACAGAAATACCTGCAAGCATGAATCCAAGGAACATGCTTCCTGTATCGCCCATAAAAATACGGGCTGGATTAAAATTGTAGTGCAGAAAACCAAACGCAGACCCTGCCAACGCTGCCGTAAGCACCGCCACAAGAATAATATTCTGCTGCAAAGCCACAAGTAAAATTGTAACTGCCGCAATCGTCGATACTCCAGCGGCAAGGCCATCAAGCCCGTCAATAAGGTTCACTGTATTCGTCAGCCCTACAACCCAAAAAACAGTTATAGGAATCGCCAGATATTCAAAATAGAAAAAATCTCCAAATGGATCTGTGACAAAATCAATTCTTATATCAAACGCAACCAATATACAGGCTGCTACGATCTGACCAACAAGCTTTACCTTCGCCGGCAGATTTCTATAGTCATCAATAATTCCAATAATCACAATGACGCTGCCGCCCAAAAGCAGACCAACAAGACCATGAATCGTATCGTCTGAAAGATCCATCATCCCGCTGACGATAAGCACCGACACCATGAAAGCTATATAAATTCCAATACCACCTATACGTGGAATCGGCTTCTTATGTACCTTACGAGGATCCGGCGCATCCATTGCTCCTGTTCGTCCTGCCAAATAAATAACCCCTGGCATTATAATATATGCAATAACCAATGCAATAAGAAACGCCAAAACATAATTCGGCATGTAAATCGCACCCCTTTTCTTTACAACAAACCAATTGTACATCACAAGCATTGACCTGTCAACGAAAATCCACCAGTAAAATCCCGGATAAAATCAGTATATCAAACCCATTTCTTTTATCTCATGCTTAATTTTATTAAAACAAATGCAAAGCAAAAGTACTTTAAATAACGCGATACAGTTCGCAGTTCATCTGTAATGGCAACTTCATCGATGCAGCCTGCCAATGATCAACATCAACGATGTAATTCGCGCACCGGCAAAATCTCGTTAAACATACTCTCAGTCAATCCATCTGCATCCAGCCTGTTTTTATCACGTTATATTTTTCGGCTCACACTCAACAAGTGCACCATCTGTCTCAAGATATACAACCTTTGTCAGCATCGCATTCCGCAGCATACGGCGGCAAAGCAGACATGGTTTCCCGGAAGCGAGTGTACCATCAGAATTGTAGCCAACAACATAAATCGTTGCCCCCTGCATTTTTCCCGGATCAGCGTTGAGCATCGCATTCTGTTCTGCATGAACAGCAACACAGAGTTCATAGTTTTGTCCCTTTGGCACATGCAGCCGTTCTCTTTCACAAACACCTGTATCGATACAGTTCGCTTCACCGCGAGGTGCACCATTATAGCCTGTACTNNTTGTCAGCATCGCATTCCGCAGCATGCGGCGACAAAGCAGACATGGTTTACCGGAAGCGAGTGTACCATCCGAATTGTAACCAACAACATAAATCGTTGCACCCTGCATTTTTCCCGGATCAGCATTGAGCATCGCATTCTGTTCTGCAT
>DCFY01000033.1 GCA_002315155.1 Megamonas sp. UBA1792 | reverse complement strand
TATGATTCTGATGATGAAATATCTGAAGGTGAAGTTGGTAAAGTTGGGGTTGCTATTGACTCCCTTGCTGACATGGAACTTCTTTTTGATAAGATTGATTTGGGGAAAGTTTCCACTTCAATGACAATCAATGCACCGGCATCAGTACTTCTTGCTATGTACATTGCTGTTGCTGAAAAACAGGGTGTTACACCGGATCAACTAAAAGGTACGATCCAAAACGACATTCTGAAAGAATATGCAGCTCGCGGAACATACATTTTCCCACCTCGTCCGTCCATGCGTCTTATTACAAATATCTTTGAGTTTTGTTCACAGAAAGTGCCAAAATGGAATACAATTTCTATTTCTGGTTATCATATTCGTGAAGCGGGTTCTACTGCATCACAGGAAATTGCTTTCACAATTGCGGATGGTATCGCATACTGTGAAGCTGCTATCAAGGCAGGCCTCGATGTTGATGCTTTTGCTGGTCGTTTATCTTTCTTCTGGAATGCACACAACAATGTACTTGAAGAAGTTGCGAAATACAGAGCTTCCCGTCGTATTTGGGCGAAAGTAATGAAAGAACGCTTTGGCGCTAAGAAGCCTAAATCATGGATGCTTCGTTTTCATACCCAGACTGCAGGTTCTATGCTTACAGCACAGCAGCCAAACAACAATATTGTTCGTGTAGCTCTCCAGACAGCCGCTGCTGTAATGGGTGGTACACAGTCTCTTCACACGAATTCCCGCGATGAAGCGCTTGCGCTTCCTTCGGAAGATTCTGTAATGGTTGCCCTTCGTACACAGCAGGTTGTTGCGTATGAAAGTGGTCTTGCTGATGTCATTGATCCGCTTGCAGGCTCTTACTATGTAGAAGCTCTTACAAACAAAATCGAAGCAGAAGCTTGGGATTATATCAAAAAAATTGATGAAATTGGCGGTGCCGTTTCGGCAATTGAAAAAGGATATATCCAGAAGGAAATTCAGGATAGTGCTTACAAATGGCAGATGGATGTTGAGTCCGGTGCCAAGATAATCGTTGGTGTCAACAAGTTCCATGTTGAAGAAGAGTCTCCAAAGAACTTGCTTCGCGTAGATGCTTCTGTTGGTATAAAACAGAAGGCTAAGCTTGCTAAAATGAAAGCAAGCCGTGATAATGCTGCTGTCAAGGCGACACTAGTTGCTCTTGAAAAAGCTTGTGTTGATGAAAACGAAAATCTCATGCCATATATACTGAATGCGGTACGTACTTATGCAACACTTGGAGAAATCTGTGGTGTAATGCGTAAAATATTCGGTGAATATGAAGCACATGTAAGTCTGTAATTCAAAGTGAGAGTTGGAGGTAAAAGGAATGGAAAAACGTATTAGAGTGTTAGTAGCAAAACCGGGCTTGGATGGTCATGATCGTGGAGCAAAAGTTGTTGCCCGCGCACTTCGTGATGCAGGTTTTGAAGTTATATACACAGGTCTTCGTCAGACACCTGAACAGATTGCGGAAGCAGCTCTTCAGGAAGATGTAAATGTTGTAGCAATGAGTATCCTATCAGGAGCTCATCAGCATCTTTTTCCGAAAATCGTTAATCTCATAAGAGAAAAAGGTATGGAGGACACACTGATTATTGGTGGTGGTGTTATTCCTGAAAGCGATATTCCGGCACTCAAAGAAGCTGGTATTGCAGAAGTATTTACGCCGGGTACACCAACGACGGCAATCATCGACTTTATTAAAAAAAATGTGAAATAATTTGGCACGGAAAGCTGCCCTCTTTGAATATTCTTAGAGGGCAGGCTTTTTGCCAAAGGTGGTGCAGAAAATGGATATAGCACAGGAACTTTTAAATGGAAATCGGCTAGCTTTATCTCGTGCAATTACAGCGATTGAAAACGAGTATGATGAAGCAACGGATATTATGAAAAAACTGTATCCGCATACCGGCCATGCATTTGTTCTGGGAATCACCGGCCCTCCGGGTGCTGGTAAAAGCACATTGACGGATAAGCTTGCACGGGAATATCGCAAGCAGGGAAAAACAGTAGGAATTATAGCAATTGACCCGACAAGTCCTTTCTCGGGGGGCGCAATCCTTGGCGACCGTATTCGCATGAATGGTCTTACACTTGATGAAGGCGTATTTATTCGTAGCATGGGGACGCGTGGCAGTCTTGGTGGTTTATCACATAAGACTGCAGATGCTGTAAAAATTTTGGATGCGTTTGGCGAGGACGTTATTTTTGTCGAAACTGTAGGTGTAGGCCAGTCTGAAATTGACATCGTAAAAGCTGCTGATACGACAATGGTAGTACTCATACCGGGTATGGGCGATGATATTCAGGCAATAAAAGCAGGCATCTTGGAAATTGGCGATGTCTTTGCGATTAACAAAGCGGATCATGACGGTGCCGATAAGCTGTATACTGAAATCAATATGATGATGGATCTTGATGGAGTCATGAAGGACTGGCGGCCACCAATTCAGAAGGTCATTGCCAATCAGAATATTGGTGTTACAGAGCTTATTGCAACGATTGAAAGGCATTATGCGCATATTAAAGAAAACGGGCAGTTGACGGAAAGACGGACAAAACGTACAGAAAATGAAATACTTGATATTTTGCACAGCAATATAGGTGATTATATTACGGGGAAGATCGTAGAGTCCGGCAAGATGGCAGGATTCGTCAGCGATATCAAAGATCGTAAGACTGACCCTTATACGGTTGTTCATGGTATTATGAAGGCTATGTTAAAATAACATAGCAAATATTTTAGGAGGCTTTTAATATGTTTAAAGTTGACAGAGTAGACCATATTGGTATTGCTGTTGGTAATCTTGAAGAAGCAAAGAAGTTTTATACGGATATTCTTGGCATAGCAGCAACAGGCGAAGAAGTCGTTGAAGAACAGAAGGTAAAAGTTTGTTTTATTCCATCGGGTGACAGTGAACTCGAATTACTTGAATCAACTTCACCAGATGGCCCTATTGCTAAATTTATTGAAAAGAATAATGGACGTAATGGTATTCAGCATATTGCTCTTCGTGTTGATGATATTGAAGCAACAATTGCTGATCTTCAGGCAAAAGGTGTTCGCATGATTGATACGAAACCGCGCTATGGTGCAGGTGGATCCAGTATTGCTTTTGTTCATCCGAAAGCTACTGGCGGTATTCTTGTTGAACTTTGCCAGCGTAAAAAATAATATTGGTATTGGACTAAACATTATGCTTGCAAAATTACCAGTTATGGTGCAAAATAGTAGCTGGTAATAAATTATCAGAAAGCTAGTTTGTAGGAGGTATAAAATGGCTACTGTTCAAGAAAAAATTGACTTTATGAATGCCGAAAGGGAACGTATTCTGCAGGGTGGCGGTGAAAAACGCGTCGCGAAACAGCATGCAAAAGGTAAAATGACAGCTCGTGAACGCATTGATATGTTTTTCGATGAGGGCACTTTTGTTGAGCTCGATCAGTTCATGAAACATCGCTGTACAAACTTCGGTCAGGAAAAGAAAGAACTTCCGGGTGAAGGTGTTGTATCTGGTTATGGTACAGTTGATGGGCGTCTTGTCTATGCATATGCACAGGACTTTACTGTTGAAGGTGGTTCACTTGGTGAAATGCATGCAAAGAAAATTTGGAAGGTGCTTGACCTTGCAATGAAGATGGGAGCCCCTGTAATTGGCATTAATGATTCAGGCGGAGCTCGTATTCAGGAAGCGGTTGATGCGCTTAGTGGTTATGGCGGAATCTTTTATAGAAATACAGCAGCCTCTGGTGTTATTCCACAAATTTCTGTAATTATGGGACCTTGTGCTGGTGGGGCGGTATATTCTCCGGCGATTACGGACTTTATCTATATGGTAAAGAACACGAGCCAGATGTTTATTACAGGTCCGGCTGTTATTAAATCGGTTACGGCTGAAGAGGTCACAGCAGAACAACTTGGTGGCGCAATGACACATAATGCTATATCAGGTGTAGCACATTTTGCTGCTGAAAATGAAGAAGATTGCATTAATCAGATTCGTTATCTTTTGAGTTTTCTGCCGAGCAACAACATGGAAGATGCTCCAACCATTGAAAGTGATGATGATCCTTCCCGCATGGATGAGAGTCTCAATTCTGTTGTTCCGGATAACCCAAATGCACCATATGATATGAAAGATGTTATTACTTCTCTTGTTGACAATGGTGATTTTTACGAAGTGCATGAGCACTTTGCAAAAAATATTATAACATGTTTTGCTCGTTTTGACGGTAGATCTGTTGGTATCATCGCCAACCAGCCTGCTGTAATGGCTGGTTGTCTGGATGTTAATGCATCCGATAAATCAGCTCGTTTCATCCGTTTCTGTGATGCTTTTAATATTCCACTTGTTAATCTTGTTGATGTTCCTGGTTTCCTTCCGGGCACAGATCAGGAATATGGCGGAATCATTCGTCATGGTGCAAAAATGCTTTATGCATATAGTGAAGCAACTGTACCTAAGGTCACGGTTATTACGCGTAAGGCTTATGGTGGATCTTACATTGCCATGTGTTGCCGCGAACTTGGTGCGGATCAGGTTATGGCATGGCCTTCAGCTGAAATTGCTGTCATGGGACCTGCTGGTGCAGCAAATATTATTTTCCGCAAGGACCCTGATGTTGCTCAGAAAACGGCTGAATACGTTGAAGAATTCGCAACTCCTTACAAGGCTGCTGAACGTGGCTATGTTGATATGGTTATTGAGCCTTGCGAAACAAGACCGCGTATCGTTACAGCACTTAACATGCTTGCAAGCAAACGTGAAGTTGGTCCTGCTAAGAAGCATGGTAATATTCCATTATAATGGGGGAATTTGCAATGAAAATTGATGCAAAAAATAT
>DCFY01000132.1 GCA_002315155.1 Megamonas sp. UBA1792 | reverse complement strand
CCAGCTTCAAGTTGACGCGGAGGACTTACGAGATGCGCATTGCCTGTCCCTGTAAAGCGATTGTCTTTAAGATAGCCTTCCATGCGGTCGGCTGTAAAAGTACCATCCGGCATTGTAACCTTACCATCTTTTTCAATGAGAATATAGTCTCTGTCCTCATAGTAATCAATACGCGGTCCCGTCAATGTTTTATCACCTTTTATCGCTATAACATTTCCAGATGCGAGCATATGGTTTTTGCCATCTGTCACGATGATCTCTGATGTCATATGCATATCATCTTTGTCTGCAACAACACCGCCCGTCACAGTACCTTCCTGTGACTTTGAATTGTACGTAGCCTGTGCACCCGTAATAGATGCTGTTCCCTGCTTCATAACAACATTACCGGTTGCAACAACGATACCACTGTTTGTATTATAGTCTACTGTATCGCCGTTAAGCTCAGTTGGCTGTCCGTCTGCTGCATAAAGCGTACCCGTAAGCGCTGTACAAACAGCTGCTGTCAAAAATGCAAGTTTTATCTTTTTTGTCATTTTTATCATTGTGCGATCTTCCCCTTTACAATGTGTGCATTGCCAATCACCTTAATGATCTCGAATCCATCCGAACTTTCAATTCGATTTCCTGTTGCTACAGCATCATCCTTCGATATTTTTGCATTGCCTTCTGCCGCAAGTATTGCCGTAGCTGACGTCCATATCAGCTGCTGTGCGTTCAGCTTTGCGTTATCGGATGACTCAATGTCAACACCACCATCAAGCGTAAGGTTCTTGGATGTCTGCTCATAATAACCATGTGGTGCTTTAACCGCAACAACCGTACCATTTTCCGCATAAAACTTACCCGACATATTCGTAAGCGTTACATTCTGTGTCTCTATATCCATATCCATAGTCTCAGCTGTAAGCTCCCATATTTTCTTACCGTTCTTTTCTTCACTGAGCGTATTGCCACTGTACTTCATGACTTTACTGTCTTCTGTTGGAGCGGTTTGCGGCGGCGCCATTGGTATGGTATTCACAGCCCAGACAACAACAGCCAACACAAATACCGTAAAGAACAGTATGAGCAGTTTTCCTTTTTTATCCATGTTTTTTCACCTGCATCTTCACACGATATGGTGCTTTTCCTTTTTTTCATTTGGCGGTGTATTCCAGCGTTTCTGAAACCAAAGCCATTGTGTCGGATTTTCCCGGATGATTTTTTCAACGATACGTGTCATCTTTACTGTAAGATCATAAAGGTCCTTATCGGAGTCACCATGATCTTCATAATGCATGATTTCACCAACAATGATCTTGTGCATTCCATTTGGCTTGCGCAGGATAAATGCCGGCAAAATAGGCGAGTTAAACTTCTTGGAGAATACAGCCGCGCCCATCGGTGTCGAAGCCATTTTTCCCAAAAAATCAACGAAGGCTCCACCCGGTCCCCCGTCCTGATCGGAAAGGAATCCCAGCAGCTTCCCCTTCTTAAGCGCTCTTGCAGCACCGAGCAGTTCACTCGTACCACGTGAGAAGATTTCAGCACCTGTGCTGGCACGAAGTGTATTCAGTACACGTGTATGCTGCTCATTCGGCTGTGGTTTGGCAATCGCCGTGACTGGCAGCCCGGCAAAGGAGAATCCTGCTGAAAGCCATTCCCAGTTGCCAACATGTGCTGTGAGAACAACAACACCTTTCTTTTCTGCAAGTGCCATTTTTACACGGTCAAGGTTCTCAATCTCTATGTAGTTCGTATAATTTTCTTTTGTAAGGTGCGGCATGTACATAATTTCCAGCACCGTACGTCCCATATTAATAAAGGACTGCTTAACGAGCTCTCGTGTTTCTTTTTCTGAGAGACTCAATCCGCGCATCATCTGCATTACCGCAAGTTCACGCTGTTTCTTTATAAACTTATTGTAGACGATACCAAGGCCTTTGCCAATCGCCAGAAGCACGGAATGCGGCAAAAGACAGATGACACGGCTTATAAACATTAAAAGTTGATATTGCATGGAAGTTCCCCCATTGAGAGAATATGTTTTCTATCATTTAATTTATTGATTTAGATTTTTTATTGGTCCCGGTGATATAAATTCTGTTATAACTTCATCCCAGTGTCCTTGTGCCTTGAGAATAAACTCGGCAATCTCACGCACGGCACCTTTACCACCATGTGCATCTGCAATGAGATGTGCATGGTCCTTTACTTCTGTCACAGCATTACCAACGCTTGCGGCAAACCCCACCTGCACCATTATAGGCAGGTCGACGAGATCATCACCGACGTAGGCGATCTCATCCAGCTGCAGACCGAACTTCTGCTGAATCTCTCTGAGCGCCTCCCGCTTGTCGAAGTGTCCCTGCTGGACATCGTCAAACCTCAGCTCTTTGGCACGAAAGTCCAGCATCTTCGACGTACGCCCCGTAATAATAGCCCGCTTGATGCCAAACCGGCGCAAAAGGCTGATACCAAGTCCGTCATGACAGTTAAATGGCTTGTACAGCTCACCCTCAACTCCGATGTAGACATTGCCATCGGTAAGAACACCATCGACATCAAAAATAACAAGCCGGATCTTCTGTGCACGGCTCACTGCAGTCTCAACAAATTTCATCATACAACCCCCTGACGCAAAAGATCCGTCAAATGGATAATGCCAATCGGGTTATTGTCCTTGTCAATAACTGGCAATACCGTGATCGGTCTTGGTTTATGTTTTTCCATCATACTAAGTGCAGCAGC
>DCFY01000028.1 GCA_002315155.1 Megamonas sp. UBA1792 | reverse complement strand
CCACTGTCCGCTTCGACCGGCCGAAAATCAAGCCCGCAGCGTGTAAAAATATTCGTATAGGCATCATACATTTTCTTATAAGACACATCAAGACCCGCTTCATCCTTATCAAATGAGTAAAGATCCTTCATAATAAATTCCCGTCCACGCATCAGACCAAAACGCGGACGAATTTCGTCACGATACTTATTCTGAATCTGATAAAGCATAAGTGGAAGCTGACGATATGAGCGGACTTCATTACATACGAGCGAAGTAATAAGCTCTTCGTGTGTTGGTCCAAGACAAAAATCGCGACCATGACGATCTTTGAAGCGAAACATTTCTTCACCAAAGATATCCCAACGGCCTGTTTCATGCCAAAGTTCTGCTGGCTGCATGATCGGCATCGCAAGTTCCTGTCCACCAGCTGCATCCATTTCTTCACGAATGATGGTTTCGATTTTGCGAAGTATCCGCCACGCAAGCGGCAAATATGTATAAACACCACCAGCCGCCTTACGAATCATACCTGCACGCAGCATAAGCTGCTGGCTGATAACTTCCGCTTCTGCTGGTGTCTGTCTAAGTGTCGGTGCATAAAGTTGTGTAGTACGCAATTATTTTCCCTCCCATGATATTGCATCTATTTCTTTGAATAATTCTTCTACAAGTACATTCTCTGGTACCTTACGAATAATTTCCCCTTTACGAAAGATAAGGCCTTCACCTTTACCTCCGGCGATACCAACGTCAGCATCACGTGCTTCTCCCGGACCATTAACAACACAGCCCATGACAGCAACCGTTATTGGTTTTTTTATGCCATCAAGCTTTTTCTCTACCCTTTCCGCAATCGCCGACAAGTCGATATTACAGCGGCCACAAGTCGGGCAGGATATAAGTGTCGGACCATATTCCCGAAGATTCAGCGCTTTTAATATTTCATTGGCTACCTTTACTTCGACAACAGGATCACCTGTCAATGAAATTCGAAATGTATCTCCAATGCCTTCTGCCAAAAGTGCACCAATGCCAACTGCCGATTTTATCATTCCAGTATGTGCTGTACCAGCCTCTGTAATTCCGAGATGCAGCGGATAGTCAACCATTTCTGACATAAGCCGATAGGCTGCAAGCGTAAGGGGCACATCGTGCGCTTTGAGTGATATCTTCATATCATAAAAATCAAGTGCTTCAAGAATCCGCACATGCTGCATTGCTGATTCTACAAGAGCCTCAGCTGTAACACTGCCGTATTTTGCCAAGAGCATCTTGTCAAGTGACCCGCCGTTTACACCGATACGTATTGGAATATGACGTTTCTTCGCTTCCGTCACGACCAGCTTTACACAATCCGCATCGCCAATGTTCCCCGGATTCAGACGTAACGCAGCAATACCCTGCTGCATTGCCTCAAGAGCAAGTCGATAATCAAAATGGATATCCGCAACAAGCGGAACCTCCACCGCCTGGATAATGCTGCCAAGATTCTTTGCCGCAGCCATGTCCGGTACTGCCAGACGTACAATATCACAGCCAGCATCCACAAGAGCTTTGATCTGAGCAACTGTCCCCTGTGTATCTGTCGTCTTCGTATTTGTCATCGACTGTACCGATATGGGTGCATCGCCGCCTATAGCTACATCACCAATATGAATTTGCCGTGTTTTTTTTCGTTTTATCATTTTTTCATCACCAAATCACTTTATTTTTGGAAAAACACACGAGCAATATCCTGCGATGTTGCAAAAAGCATCAAAGTCATCAATAAAACAAAACCGACAATTTGTGCATATTGTACTGCTTTCGCTCCCATGGGCTTACCGCGTACAGCTTCAATAAGGAGCGTCACAAAATGCCCGCCGTCAAGTGCCGGAATTGGGAACAAATTAATGATGCCGAGATTGAGGCTCAATAGTGCCGCAAAGTTCAACAATGGCACCAACCCAATTTGTGCCATTTCGCCTGCCATCTGAGCTACACCAAGCGGTCCGGCAAGATCTGCCGCTGTCTTTCCTGTAAAAATCTGAACGAGTCCATTAAGCATCTGATACATAACCAAACCCGTATTCTGAACTGCCAGTTGCGTTGACTTCACCAGTCCCGGCTTTTCTGTCGTAACAGACCCAAGTACGCCTACCATCGCTCGTTTAGCCGAATTATCGTAAGCAGGAATAAGACTTGTCGACTTGTCCTCATTACCACGCTTAAACTCAACCTTATAGACCTTACCCTCTCCATTACGGACAACTTCAACAAAAGACTTCCACGAATCGATTTCCTGCCCGTCAATACGAATAATGCGGTCACCAGTTTTAAGTCCGGCTTCGGCTGCCGGCTTTCCCGCAATGACATCACCAAGTACAGGTTCTGGCGACGGTGTATGTATCCCTGATATCATATAAATTCCAAAGAACAAAATAATAGGCAAGATAAAGTTCATGATTGATCCTGCAAGAATAACAATCATGCGTTTCCATATCGGTTTCGCCGAATAAGCACGCTCGCCTGCCTCTGTATCACTCGGGTCCATACCAGCAATATTATTGTACCCACCGAGAGGGAATACCCGAATTGAATATAAGGTCTCACCATATTTTACGCTCATAAGCTTTGGACCAAACCCGATAGCGAACTCATCAACACGCATGCCTGTAAGCTTCGCTGTAATAAAATGACCGAGTTCATGAAAAAGCACGAGCATCCCAAAAACAAAAACTGCTGCTATAATCGTAAGAAGCATAATCTCACCCTCCCTTGCTTATTTCTTTAACAATTGCAAAGCATAGCTGCGTGCCCATGCATCGTTTTCATAAAGATCATCTAACGCTGGACACTTTTTATTTTCATGTGCCTGCATCGTTTTTTCAATAACTTCATAAATTTTGAGAAAGCCTGTCCTTCCTTCCAAAAAAGCTTCAACAGCGATCTCATTGGCCGCATTCATGACACACGGCATCGTACCACCTATTGTACCAGCTTCATACGCAAGCTTCAAGCCACGAAATGTATCCATATCCGGTTTTTCAAACGTAAAAGAACGCATCTGCCAAAAATCGAGCCGTTTAAAAACAGACTCTACACGATGAGGATACGTAAGTGCATACTGTATCGGCAATCGCATATCCGTTGATGCAAGTTGGGCCATAACTGTCCCATCAATGAACTGTACCATCGAATGGATAAGGCTCTGCGGATGAACAACAACTTGTATCTGATCGTAGTCCACACCATAGAGCCATTTTGCCTCAATAACCTCAAGCCCCTTATTGACAAGTGTGGCCGAATCTACTGTAATCTTTTTTCCCATCGACCAGGTTGGGTGATTCAGGCAATCCCCAATCGATACATGCATAAGCTCATCTGCCTTTTTCCCACGAAACGGACCACCCGAGGCCGTAAGAATAAGTTTCTCAACCGTATCATGCTTTTCTCCCTGCAGGCACTGAAAAAGTGCACAATGCTCACTATCCACAGGTAAAATCGCTACGCCTTTTTCTTTTGCTCGCTGCATAACGATCTCACCAGCAACAACAAGAGTTTCCTTATTAGCAAGCGCAATATTTTTTCCGGCATCAATAGCCGCGATGGTCGGTGCCAGTCCGGCAAATCCCATCATTGATGTTACTACAGTATCTACATCCTTATAAACAGCCGCTTCAATAATTCCTGCACAACCAGTTAAAATTTTTGTTTTTCCCATATATCGTGATTTCAAGCGTTTTGCCGCTGCTTCATCTGCCAACACAGCAAGCTCCGGTGAAAATTCTTTTATCTGTTTTTCCAAAAGCTCATCATTACAATTCGCAGCAAGTACCGAAATATGAAAAAGCTCAGGGTGTGAAGCTGCCACGGCTAAGGTCTGTGTTCCAACGGATCCCGTAGACCCTAATAATGCTATATTTTTCATTTATCTACTCCTATCCGAAGATATTGAATACTTGTACATAATAATAAACAAAGGGAACTGTAAACAATACGCTGTCAAAACGATCAAGTACTCCACCATGTCCAGGAATGAGCGACCCGGAATCCTTTATCCCTGTATATCTCTTAAAAGAAGATTCCACAAGATCCCCTACGGTTGCCATAAGTGCAATACAAATGCCCATTATTACCATATGTAAAAAATAAAATGAGAACAAAACACCCATTCCCATAACAACAAATGTTGTCCCCAATATGCCTCCGACAAAACCTTCGATCGTCTTGTTCGGACTGATTCCCGGACAAAGTTTATGTTTACCCAGTAAAGATCCGGTAAAAAACGCAAAAGTATCACTTGCCCATGTCCCAATAAGTGCCAGCCATAAAACTGTACACCCCAGTGACATATTTCCAACAACTGAGGTCACACTTGTATCTGCTCCCATAAACCGAAGCAGTAGCAAATACGAAAATGGCAGCCCAACATACATAATACCAGCAATCGAAACACATGCTGCTTCAATCGAAAAACTGGCATGCATAAACACCGACTTTGCCAAAACAACAAGTACTGTAGCAACCAGTACAGCCATCACTTCATCCGTATTCCCCAGCCATATGCATCCCCACAAGAGAAAAAGTGCCAGCATACCAGGAAAATAGGCCAGCCGCAATCCTTTCTTTGCAAAAGCCCGAGAAAATTCATGCCAGCCAATCAATGATAAAAGTAAAACCACCGCACTAAAAAGCCACTCGCCATACTGAATAACATAGGCTGCTATCGCCATTCCGACAATACCCGTAATAATTCTTATAATCAAAACATGCACCCACCATATTATTTATTTTTCAAACCGCCAAAGCGCCGATCACGCTTTTGAAAATCAGTAAGCGCCTCTACAAAACATTCCGGTGCGAAATCCGGCCAATTCGTATCTGTAAACCAAAATTCCGCATAAGCTGACTGCCATAGCAGAAAATTGCTCAAACGCATATCACCACTCGTTCGAATCAATAAATCCACTGGTGGAAGTCCCGCCGTATCCAGATTCTTTTCAATCTGAGCTTCATCGATATGACTTACAGACAATTTTCCTGCTGCTGTCTGTTCTGCAATTATTTTAACAGCGCGGATAAGCTCATCACGACCACCATAATTGACCGCAATATTGAACCTGACCCCGGTATTTTCCTTTGTCCGCATCTGAGCATTCTCTACTTGATTTTGCAACCCCTTTGATAACTCATCTATTCGCCCAAGGAATCGCACCTTTACATGGTCTGCATCCATTTCATCAATTTCTTTTATAAGATACTCTGAAAAAAGACGCATCAAAAAATCAACTTCGGCATGCGGTCTCTTCCAGTTTTCCGTAGAAAATGCATATACCGTCAATGCTCCTATTTTTAAATCAATTGCGACTTTCAATATCTGCTTTAGTGCATCTACTCCAGCTTTATGCCCAGCTGCACGCATAAGCCCTTTATGTTGTGCCCAGCGACCATTCCCATCCATAATAATTGCAACATGCGCTGGCAGACAATCTTTATTTACCCCATCATAAATAGACTTTGAACCATCTATTCTGTTTTCATTTAATTCTTGTTCTGTTTTGCCGAAAAATTTTTTCCACATATTGACTCTCCCATATAAAATGCAAGAAATAAGCCCCTCTCACCAAAAAAGAGGGGCCTTTCATCAAGGAGCTGAAATAGCAGCTACCGGACACCCAGCAGCGCAGGCACCACAGTCTACGCATTTTTCAGCATCGATTTCATAGTGTGCATCACCTTCAGAAATTGCGCCAACGGGACAAGTCCCAGCACAAGATCCACAGGAAATACATTCATCGCCAATTTTGTAAGCCATATCAAGACACCTCCTTTCGCAGCTTTGCCGCAATGGCAATCTGCAAAGTTCCATCATCTATTATTTTCTGACGGACAATGTAGAGACAGTCCTCATCAACCTTGAAAAAATCACGCGTAGGGTATGTACGCACCACAGTATATGGAATTTTTCCCGCCTGCAGCATAGCCTCAGCTTCCGCAAGTGGACGACCTATAACATCAACCATATCAGACTTCCATAACTTCTTTTTCTTTTATTGCTTGTGTTTCACTAATATGTTTTATATAGACATCAACAAGCTTCTGCATGTCTTCCTGTGCTTTTTTCGCTTCGTCCTCTGTAACTTCCTTACTCTTTTCAAGTTTCTTTACAGCATCATTTGCATCACGGCGAATATTACGTACTGAAATCTTTGCTTCTTCAGCTTTCTTGTTAACCGTCTTAACAAGATCTGCACGTCGATCCTGCGTAAGCTGTGGTATCGACAACCGTATTGCCGTGCCATCTGAATTAGGATTAAGTCCAAGATCAGATTTCATGATTGATTTTTCGATCTCGTGAAGCATCGTCTTTTCCCAAGGCTGAATCATAATCATTCGGGGTTCCGGAACTGATATATTTGCTACCTGACTAATGGGTACCGATGCACCATAATAATCTACCATAACTTTATCAAGAAGTGCCGGCGTTGCTCTTCCTGCACGAAGTGAAGCATACTCGCGTTTAAGCGCTTCAAGAGATTTTTCCATACGTTCTTCATGTGAGCTAAAAATAGCTTTGATCATTATTTTTTTCCTCCTATCGTTGTACCAATGTTTTCGCCAAGTGCTACACGTAAAATGTTTTCATGATTATCAATATTGAACACAACAATTGGAATCTTATTATCCATGCAAAGACTCGTAGCCGTAGAATCCATAACAGCTAAACCTCGTTGCAAAACTTCAATATACTCAAGTTTATCAAACTTCTTTGCATCCGGATTATGATTTGGATCGGAATCATAGACACCATCCGTATTTTTCTTCGCCATAAGAATAACATCCGCTTCAATTTCAGCGGCTCGTAGTGCTGCCGTCGTATCAGTCGAAAAGTATGGGTTTCCTGTCCCTGCTGCAAAAATAACAACACGTCCCTTTTCCAAATGACGAATTGCCTTCCGGCGAATATAAGGTTCTGCAACCTGACGCATCTCTATTGCACTCTGCACCCGAGTATCCACAAACATCTTTTCAAGTGCATCCTGTAGCGCCAAAGAGTTCATTACTGTTGCCAGCATTCCCATATAATCTGCTGTCGCACGATCCATTCCCTTTGCACTACCTGCTAGTCCGCGCCAAATATTGCCGCCTCCGACAACAGCTGCAACATCAATAGCGTGCTTTCTTATTTCCTTTATCTGTGAAGCAATCGACTCAACAGTAATCGGATTAATACCAAACCCCTGATCCCCTGCTAAAGATTCCCCGCTTAATTTCAGAATCACACGCTTATATTTCGCTGTCTCCAAAGTAAACCCTCCATCCAAATTGAACCATCTTTTTATCTTTCTACAACTATGCTCTATATTCCTGTTTACTATTTACTATTTTTTATTTTTAAAAAAGAGAACACAAAGTGTTCTCTTTTCATTATTTAGCTGCAGCCATTACTTCCGCAGCAAAATCATCTACTCTTTTTTCAATGCCTTCACCAAGTTGATATCTTACAAATCTACGAATAGAAATGTTTTCACCAATCTTAGCGATCTTTGCTTTTACAATATCTGTAATTGTTTGATCCGGATCTTTAATATAAGGCTGTTCCATAAGACAAACTTCCTTATAATATTTTTCAATACGACCCGTAACCATCTTTTCAACGATTTTTTCCGGCTTACCTTCATTCAACGCCTGTTCACGAAGAACTTCCCGTTCATGGTCAAGCTCTTTTGTATCAACTTCTTCACGACGTACACATGCCGGATTAGCAGCTGCAATCTGCATTGCAATGTCACGGGCAAAACTCTTAAAGTCATCCGTGTTTGCGACAAAATCAGTTTCGCAGTTGATTTCAACTAGAACACCAATTTTTCCGCCTGCATGAATATAGGATGTAACCGCACCCTCAGCAGCTACACGGCCAGCTTTTTTGGCTGCAGCAGCAAGGCCTTTTTCACGCAGAAAGTCAATCGCTTTTTCCTTATCGCCTTCTGTGTGTACTAATGCTTTTTTGCAATCCATCATGCCTGCACCCGTAAGTTCACGCAATTCTTTTACCATTGCAGCAGTAATATTTGCCATATAAATCCTCCTAGATATAAGCAAAGGTAAGGGATAAAACCCTTACCCCGTTTCATACATATTTATTTTTACTTATTCAGCTTCGTTTTCTTTAGCAACAGCATCTGCAACTTCTTCTGCTTCGCCGTCCTGCCCCTGATGTCCTTCAATAACAGCATCTGCCATACGACCTGTCAAAAGCTTTACCGCACGAATTGCATCATCATTACCAGGAATTACATAGTCAATTTCGTCCGGATCACAATTCGTATCAACAATTGCAACGATTGGAATATTAAGCTTTCTTGCTTCAGCTACAGCAATTCTTTCTTTACGTGGATCAACAATAAACAGTGCGCCCGGAAGCCTGTTCATGTCCTTGATACCACCAAGGAATTTCTGCAATTTTTCCATTTCATGGCGAAGAGAAAGAACTTCTTTCTTTGTGAGTACTTCAAAAGTACCATCTTCTTCCATAGCTTCAAGCTTCTTCATACGAGTAATACGTTTCTGGATCGTCTGGAAATTCGTCATCATTCCACCGAGCCATCTTTCGTTGACATAATACATATCAGCTTTGAGTGCTTCGTCTTTTACAGCTTCCTGTGCCTGCTTCTTTGTTCCGACAAAAAGAACAGATTTGCCTTCTTCAGCTACACTGCGAAGAAAATTGTAAGCTTCGTCAACTTTTCTTACCGTCTTCTGTAAATCGATGATATAAATACCATTACGTTCTGTGAAAATGTACTTTGCCATCTTCGGGTTCCATCGTCTCGTCTGATGTCCGAAATGAACACCTGCTTCTAATAATTGTTTCATGGATATAACTGCCATGTTGGTGCACCTCCTGTTTTAGTTTTCCTCCGCATCTCTCATCCTTTGCTTTCACCACAAGTGGCACAGTGCAAATGTCAAGATGCGTGCGTTTTTTACACCGTAAAGAATTATATCATACCTGCAAAAAGATTACAATCTTTTTCCCTGCACACTTTGCAAAGCTCTCAACAAACATTTCTACTAGCTTTCTTTTTTTAGAAATACGTCTGTTTAAATCCTAAAAAAAGAGATGCCTTTTGCCGCTCAGCAGCCATAGCATCTCTTTCTTACGTTACACATTTTTTTGCACCCGGTTCATCTCACAGATAAGTTCTATTGCGCCCTTGCCCATACCTGTCTTGCGTGAGACTTCCTCAATGGAAT
>DCFY01000126.1:4564-6081 GCA_002315155.1 Megamonas sp. UBA1792 | reverse complement strand
TGCGTTCATCAGCAACTTGTATTATATTACAGGATCTTACAATGATTGTCAACACTTATTTTTAGAGATAATTGTAAATAACAATTGCAAGCACTCCTGGTATACCAAACACACCAGCAATAAGAGCCTTAACAATTGTGATTTTTATCCCCAGACCAAACAAATTTACAACACAAAGCATGAGTGCCCCAACAACACTGTTTTGAATAAACTTCCATAAAAGCTTTATTGGCATAGACACAACTTTACCAATAATACAAAGTACCAATAACCCTACTGCAAAAGCAATGACAACACTTGATTCCACCATTTGTTCTCCTCTTTTCTTTATAAAAAAAAGCCAGGACAACGCCCGGCCCATTTTATTTTTACATTTCCCGACGATTTTCCATAGCTTTCGCTAAAGTAACTTCATCAGCATATTCCAAATCGCCGCCTATCGGTAAGCCATGCGCAATCCGTGTTACTTTAATTCCAATCGGTTTTAAAAGTTTCGCGATATACATTGCCGTAGCTTCTCCTTCTACATTAGGATTTGTTGCCATGATAATTTCTTTGACATCCGAATTATAGAGGCGGTTTAATAGTTCTTTTATTTTTATATTTTCCGGGCCAATTCCCTCCAGAGGAGAAAGAGAGCCATGTAAAACATGATACAGTCCGCGATAATCCCTCATACGTTCCATTGCTGCAACATCCTGCGGTTGCTCAACAACACAAATAATTGATTTATCCCTCGTTGCCGATACACATATCTCGCATGGATTCTTATCACTAAGATCAAAGCACGTAGTGCAATACCCTATTTTTTCTTTTGCTTCAACAATCGCATTTGCTAACGCCTTTGCTTTTTCGACATCCATATCCAGAACATGGTATGCCAGACGCACAGCTGTTTTTGCCCCAATACCCGGCAGGGAGCGAAAATGCTCAATAAGCTTGGCCAAAGGTGCAATATATTGCATTCTTATAACATTCCTGGTGGTAAATTAAGACCGCCTGTAAGCTTGCCCATTTCACTTGCCATCATATCGTCAACTTTTTTGATCGCTTCATTAAATGCTGCCGAAATAAGATCCTGTAGCATTTCTACGTCTTCCGGGTCTACTGCTGATGGATCAATGACTAAAGATTGTACTTGTTTTTCCCCATTCATAACGATTTTAACAGCACCACCACCAGCAGATACATCAATCGTCTTTGTCTTGAGCTCTTCCTGCATTTTCTTCATATCGCCCTGGAGTTTCTGAACTTTTTTCATCATACCGGCCATGTTACCCATATTGCCCATACCACCAAACATAGTATTGCTCCCTTCTAAATTTCCCATAGTATGAATTCTTTCCTGCTCTGAATTCATCGAATCATATAAATAACTCTATTCCATAGCCTACCAAAATATAGTCTGCTCGTCAATTCCTTCTTGCATACCTTTTACAAAAAAAAGTAACTTTTTTTCTATTATATTTACTTTTCTATTTGTCGAGATCAATAAAGTTATCCCCAAACACATTAAT
>DCFY01000126.1:0-4144 GCA_002315155.1 Megamonas sp. UBA1792 | reverse complement strand
CTGCCACTAATTTTTTCTAAAAGTTCTTCAAGCATAGCCCTGTAATCATCTTTTTCTGTCCGCAATTTCAAAAAACCGCTTTTGAAAGCAACGAAAAACTGACTATCATTCATACCGCGCACTTCACCTTTGCTTACGCATGCAAGTACAGGTGTCTTTTTTTCCTGTTTAAGTGTTTCCAGAAGCTTTTTCCAAATATTCATCCCATCCATACTTACTTCCGCCGGAACATCTGCTTCCGTCCTTTCCGGCGATCTGACGATTTCAACTGCAGCATTTTGTATGTTTTTCTTTTGTTTCACCGGTGCCAGTTCCACGTCTTCCACCTTTGGATTCGTTCCCTGAACAAATATTTTTTTCAAAAGCACTGCCATTTGTCCCATTTTTCCTTCGAGCTGCTGAATTCGTTCTTGTAAAGCCACATCTGTCCCCATATTTTCATTCTGTATTACTGTCTCTATGCCGAGCTGTTCCGGCTGGCATAGAGACAGCAATACCACTTCTACTGTAATGCGTGGTTGTGGTGACCATTTCACTTCATTCATCGCCTCATGCAAACGCTGAATGATATACATAATTTGTTCCTGCGAAAACTTCCCTGCATGTTGTTTGAGAACTTCTTCACTGTCATTATAGAGATCTGTTCCTCTCATATTCCCAGCGGCCTTGTAGATCATGACACTTCGCATATGCAAAGTCAGTTCTGCCAAAATTTGTTTGAGATCTTTCCCATCTTGCAGAAGCTCAGCTACAATTGCAAGAATAGTCTGTGCATCTTTTGCCGCTATAGCAACTGTGATCTTCCATATCCATTCATGTCCAACAAGACCAAGAATCTGCCGTACGCGTTCTGCAGTTATCTCCGCTTCTGAAAGGGCAGAACACTGATCAAGGATGCTTAGTGCATCTCGCATACCGCCATCCGCTTGCACTGCAATTATCCTCAGGGCCTCTGCTTCCGCTTTCATGCCAGTCTTTTGAACAATCATCTGCAGCTGTTGCTCGATTTCCTCTATCGTAATACGCTTAAAATCATAGCGTTGGCAGCGGGACTGTATCGTTGCTGGTACTTTGTGCGCCTCCGTCGTTGCCAGAATAAAAACAACATTTGCCGGCGGTTCTTCTAATGTTTTTAAAAGTGCATTAAACGCCTCCGCTGTAAGCATATGTACTTCATCGATAATATATACTTTATAGCGCCCATCTACAGGGGCAAACTTAACCTTTTCTCTAAGATCGCGAATTTCATCGATACCACGATTTGAAGCTGCATCGATTTCAAACACATCCATCGATGTACCATCATTTATTTTTTTGCAGTTCTCGCACTCATTGCAAGGATCTGCCGTCGGTCCTTTTTCGCAGTTAAGCGCCTTAGCAAATATTTTCGCTGTACTTGTTTTTCCCGTACCACGCGGACCGGCAAAAAGATATGCATGTCCTATTTTTTCCGAAATAATCGCGTTTGATATCGTTCTACTAATATGTTCCTGACCAATCAGATCTTTAAAACTTCCCGGACGCCACTTTCGATATAAGGCAATATAAGCCATAGACCTTCCCGCCTTTTTACATTCTTCTTATTTGAGCTTCTTCTATTATAACACAGGCTTCTGTTTCTATATAACAAAAAAACAGCCCCAAAAGGCTGTTCACGTATTTCAATTCCTTTTCAACGTCGGGCCGCGACCCTCAGGTAACCTCACGGCACATGAAGGTGTTCACTTACCGCTGCTTCCTTCCGGACCTGACGGGATTCACGAATCTCCATTGCGCAAGACCAGAGCACCGCGGTCCGACCTAAAAAAGGAACTTCTCTTAAATTATAATGGCGGAGAGTAAGAGATTCGAACTCTTGGTACAGTTTCCCGTACACACGCTTTCCAGGCGTGCTCCTTCAACCACTCGGACAACTCTCCACTGCTTGAATAACATTAGATATTCAGTTATATTGCACCATCTGCAACGATATATATAATATCATTTTTATTATCACTTGTCAATATTTTTTTCAGCAGAATTTTGCTACTGTATTCATCTTCCCCTGCACAAAGAAAAAGCAGGGAAAACAGCTGCTATAGCTGTTTTCCCTGTCCATCTTCCAACAAAAGGAATTCATCCGTTGCAATAATTAAGTCAAATGGTCCAAATCCCGTATCAATACGTATTATCATCTGCTGGTTCCCTGCAGGTGTAACATTTTTTGCCATACGCTGCGGTTCAAGATCCACTTCAAGATGACGATGCGCTAAATTCACAACATAAAGACCATTTGCTACATTCAAAAACTCCGAAACACTATCAATAGCAAGTTCATCAACTTCCGCAATGTCTTCCTGGCTGTAGCGACGTGCCATCTCCAAAAAAACATCTTCTTCGGCCAAAATTCCCGTCGTCATAATCATATCACCCATTAGACGCTGTGAAATCACCACCGTTGGTTTTTCTCCCGAAAAAGGTATTGCCACCGGATTAATAACAGCCGATGTATCCATGAACCGTACAAGTGAACGCATAAAAATCTCTGCATATTCACTATAATGCTCGCACTCACTTTCTACATTTTCCGGACATTTTCCAGCAAGCTGACGCACAGCATCGTCAATTGGCATTATCTTTGACTCGCTATATTCCTTGAGAAACTGCTCCATTTGTACATAATCCACAATATGTTCATCCAACATTGTCTGGACAAAGTTCATTTGATTATTAATTATACTATTTTCAACATTTGATAACTGTGACTTCGTCAAATATCCATCTGCCAAAGCAATTTCAGCAAACGTCTTATTCTGCAATTTTTCTTTTTCCTGAATAGACTCAATCTGTTTTGCTGTAATAAGACCATCATTCATCGCCAATACAAGCAGCTGTGCCTTATGCTCACTTGCTTTGCTAAGCAAGCTCTGCACCTGACTCGCTTGCAAAGCTGCCGTATTGAGCAAATATTGTGCAAAATATTGACTAATCATCAAGCTGCACCCTCTTCCGGATGTTTTCAATTGCCCGCTTTATCTGTGCACTTGTGTAGGGCTTTTGAATAAAATCAAATGCACCCATTTTCAACGTTTCCATAAGCTTTTGTGGTGTCCCCGCCGATGAAAGCATGATAACCGGTACCTCCGGACTAACTTCTTTAATAACCTGTAGTGCTTCAATACCACCGACTTCCGGCATAACAATATCAAGAATGATACCATCCGGACTTTCCTGAAGATCTTTCATAACAGCTTCCTTACCGTTTTCCGCTTCAATGACTTCACAATCTAATGCTTCTAATTCTGTTCTTAATTTTTTGCGAAGTAATTTCGAATCATCTGTAATAAGAATCTTTAATTTCCTTGTCAAGACTCCCGCCCCCTAGTCAATGTGAACAATATTACCAGACTTAGCTATATAATGATTATATCATAATTTTTCTAAAACTCATAACAAACCATAAAAATATTCTAAAACATTATTGAGTTTATAATAAAATGTTCCTATAAAATTTCATGATTTACATATAGCACAACCTATGCTATACTATTTAATGTTCATAGCAGTATACATATATTTATGGAGAGGTGTCCGAGTGGTCGAAGGTGATTGACTCGAAATCAATTGTACCGTAAGGTACCGTGGGTTCGAATCCCACCCTCTCTGCCAGTAGTAATTTCAAGGCTTCGCGGGGCTTACGCGAGGCCTTTTTTGTATCCTTTTTTATTGAGTCAATTACATTATTGACAGCCTATTTGACAGCCTGCACTTTTCGAGGTGTTTTTTCATGTTATATATCGAAAAATTAACGATTGTGTTGCATGATCGCTGCAATGCCTTCTTGCATTTTTTCAGTAGAATGCGTATAGCGATCAAGCGTGAACGCCGCCGATGAATGGCCAAGTCGAATTTGAATTTTTTTTGTTTGAACATCGTTTTCTACTAGCATTGTGGCGTGGGAGTGTCTGAGAGAATGAAATGTTGTTCCTTTTGGCAGTCCCATTTTTTTTACAATTTTTGCAAAAGTATTTGTAATTGTGGCAAGTGGAATAGGTTGGCTCATATCATCTGAAGCACGAAATACATAGCCATCTTTCTCCCATGGGATTTTATTTTCGGCAAGCATACTACGAAGTCTCAGCTTCCAAGTTCTCATTTCATCCAT
>DCFY01000078.1 GCA_002315155.1 Megamonas sp. UBA1792 | reverse complement strand
ACTTATGCACTTCATCTTTATCTACTATTCTTTTTTATTCGCCAACCCCAACACATTTCTTAATTGTAGTATCGTTAAAGGTATTAATCATTTTAAAATCAATGGCTTTTCCTTCTGAACCCGTCAGACTGATATAATGTTTTGTTATTTCCTTTGCTTTGGCTTCAATATCGATGAGCAGCTGCAGATAATCATAATCTGCTTTACCATCAAGCGCTTCTTTGGTGAAATCACGGCAATAATTAAAAATATCCGTACATACATTTACCTTATTGATTCCGGCATCGACAGCTTTTCTGATGTTATCATCACCAGATCCGGAACCGCCATGCAAAGCCAATGGAATATCTGTTATCGCCCGTACCTTACGAATGATATCAAAATTCAGCTTTGGTACAAACCCGTCTGGATATTTACCGTGCGCCGTGCCACATGCAATTGCCAGGCAATCTACCTGCGTAGCTTCAATAAAAGCAGCGGCATCTTCCGGTCTTGTGTACAGATCTTCTTTGCAGCCATCCATATCGGCAGCCTGACCGACATGACCGATTTCGCCTTCTACTGCCACTCCCTGCAAATGGGACAGATCAACAACACGTTTTGTTCGTTCAATATTTTCCTGCATTGGATATGCTGAAGCATCAATCATAACAGAAGAAAATCCGTTGCGCAGAGCATGTACAATATATTCCCAGTCCCGTCCATGATCAAGAATTAAGGCAACTGGCACATTTGTTTTATTCGCAAGCGTCTTTATCATCGGTACCATCATATCTGATGTTCCGTGCTTCGACATCTGCCCCTGTCCAAGCAAAATAATAAGGGGTGCCTGCATCTCATCTGCAGCAGCAATTTCTCCTCTTAGCAGCTCCATATTTACAGCTGTACTTGCAATAACACCATAATGTCTTTTAACCGCATCATCCAAAATATATTTAACTGTTGTGTACATAATTTATATTCCCCTTTTCATACAATGTCTACCCTATTTCATTAAAAATTCATATTGATATCTTTTTCAGATATAGCTCCCTCGACAATTTCTTCCGTACAGCCTTTTTCCTTCAAATTCGGTTTTAATATTGATAACACTGTGGCGGTTACAACCGATCCAATCAGCAGTGCCAGCATAAACTGCATCGGATTTCCCATAATCGGAACAACGAATATGCCCCCATGCGGCACGGTCGATGTGCATCCCCACAGAACACTCAAACCGCTTGACACTGCCGAACCAAGCATCGTTGCCGGAATGACACGCAATGGATCTGCTAAAGCAAATGGCAAAACACCTTCTGTAATAAAGCAGAGACCTAATGGAAAAGCTGCCTTGCCTGCTTCAATTTCCGTACGCGAAAACTTTTTTTCTTTCCAAATAAGTACAGCCAGCGCAACACCAAGCGGCGGTGTCATACCACCAATGATTTTAGCGGCTGTTGCATCATAATAGCCTTCAACCATCAACGCATTACAAAATAACGATGCGGTCTTATTGATTGGCCCGCCTAAATCAAATCCCATCATACCGCCAATCAAGGAACCCATAACAAATCTCGATCCGCCCTGCATTCCCTTCATGTACTGAAGTATACTTTCCTGCATCCACGCAATCGGCATGCCAATGAATAAATATAAAATCAATCCAACAAATAAGGTCGTAAGCAGCGGAATAAGCATTACTGGCAGCAAACCCTGCATTGCTTTTGGTACTTTTAAATATTTCTTTAAAAACAACACTGTATAACCAACTAAAAATGCAGCTATGATACCACCAATAAACCCAGCTTTGATCTGTACGCAAATTGCACCACATATAAGTCCCGGTGCAATACCAAGCCGGTCCGCAATCGAGTAAGCAACATAGGCACAGATCATCGGTACAACAAGATTCATCCCTATGCCGCCAATTGAATTAATATACCACGGTATTGTCCCTTCCGCGTCTCCAACCAGCGGGCCACCCAGAATCTTTGCAATCGCCATACACAAACCACTGGCAACAACCAATGGAATCATATACGAAACCCCTGTTAAAAGATGTTTTTTTACTTCTGACCATACCACCATTTTTCCTTCCTCCTAATCAACCAAGTTGAAGTTTTTGTTCAATTTTCTCTAATAACATATTTGGAGATTTTATCAGTGTCGAGGTCGCTACTTCTACAACTCGTTTTCCTTCAAACCGTTCTCTGCCTTTTATGCCGATGTCTGCCGCGATAATGACGACATCCGCATTTTTTACATCTTCTGCAGTCAGCTCATCTTCAATGCCAATGGTTCCCTGTGTTTCGATTTTCGCATGATGATGTCTTGCTTCTGCAGCTTTCACTAATTTTTCCTTTGCAATGTATGTGTGTGCAATCCCCGCTGTACAAGCTGTAATCCCTACAATATTCATTTTTCTCACCTTTCTTTTTTATTACATTTTATTTGATAACAAGCGGATAATTTCCGCTTTATCATCCGTTATAAGCAGCTTTTCCAGTGTTTCGTCATCTGCTAAAGCAATTGCTACCTGCGACAGCAGTTTTAAATGAACCGTTGTTTTATCCACATTTCTTACAGCAAACAAAATAATGACATGTACCGGCTTATCATCCAAAGATTCCCATTCTAAATCACACGTTGTTCTGCCAACGGCAATTGATGTAGTTTTTACAACATCTGATTTGCCATGTGGAATAGCAATGGCATTCCCCAGCCCAGTCTGACCTTCTGCCTCTCTTTTATAAACATCCTGGATAAAAAGCTCTCCATCTGTAACATTACCTTCTTTACACAGCAATGTCGTCAGCTCTCTAAGTGCTTCATCCTTTGTACATGCTTTCATGTTTAAATCAATCAAATTTTCATTTAATATTTCTTCTATCTGCATAACCGTACACTCCCTGCCCTCATAAATTTTGTGATACCAATGCGTTTTTTACCCTTATTACATCAACTTCGCCAAAAACCGCACTTACTAAAACTGCAGGAACTTTCTGCTTTTCTAAATGGACGGTCGTTAAAATTAAATCAACTGTATTCCAATCTCTGGCCTGATTAATTTTTACAGCGGATACAATATCAACAATTTTCCATTCGGGGAAAGTCCGCTTCACTCTGGCTCCCAATAAATGCGAAGTTCCAACTCCACTCGAACATACAATCAAAATCCTCTTATGATGCAGTTTGTTTTCCAGCACAGTTTGAAAATACACTGCAATGTAGCCAATCTCATCCTGACTTAGCTTTTTGAATTCAGGGAAAACATCCTGTTCCTCAATGCAGACTTGAACCGTCGCAAAGATCTCGGAAAATTCTTTTTTTATTTCTTCCAGTAATGGATTATGAATCGCTATGCCATACTGAATGCGTTTGGTCAGCGGTTGAATATGCAGCAGTAAATTATTTTTTAAGGAAGCATCTTCATTAAACGGTATTGAAACTTTTTCGGAAACTCTTTGTACCAGATTTCCAATAAAGGCTTCTTCTTTTGATTCACTCGTACTATCTTTTTGAAACTCAACAACCTTTTCATTTTTTATTCCAGATGAAATTAAATACTGATAAATATAAAAGGTTTCTATCTCAGGAACATCGAGTTTTGTATATTCTGCTATTTTTTGCATGATCGTCTTTGCTATTGACAAAATATCAGGGCTCTGGAATTCAATGCTTTTTTGATCCACTGTCTCATAAAAATCATTTTCTTTGTAACGATTTAATCGCTTAATCAATATAATCAAATGTGTGAATATATTGATATAATATGGTTCTCTGATATTCTCATCCAGCATTTCTTCTATATCTTTCAACAGTCTTTCAATAAAAAAGATATCTTCCTGTGAAAACTCTTTAAATAAGCCTGTGTATGTCTCTTTATTAATATGTGCATTTTCCTGAAAAAAATCGAATGAATATCCCAGCAGCTTCATCAAAGCTTTTCGAATATTTGCCTCTGTCCCTTCAATGTAGGTTCCAATATGTGCCCGAACCAGCTTTAAATCATATTGCTTTACTTTTTTTTCTATATCGTTCAGGTCATTCACAATTGACGCATTACTGACATAATAGTACTCAGACAATCGATTTATAGAGGTTTTTTTTGGTGTCTGCAATAGCAGCAGCACCATCAAATGGCATCTTCTTTTCTCACTGTCCATTCCAATAAAATATTCATCTGCAATCTTACTGCTATACGTATCACTTACGGCATCCTTGTTGACATAATATCCCTTACCGGGCTGCCTGCAAATAACCGACTTATCCATCTTCTTTGTTATTGACTGCAAATCTCTATATACTGTTTTATTCGATACATGCAGAATCTTTGCTATTTCTTCTGCCGAAACATAACGATCAGCTCTTATCAAAATCAACATAATCTCTTTTTCGCGATTAGATAAAGAACCCATTTCAATGCCCCCCTTTGTCTATAGTTATCTTATCAAATTTTAGAACATTCAAAAATACTAAACCATGTCCAGAATATACAGACATTTATGACTATGCAAACGCCGTATTTCTTTTACCGCTCGTTTATTATACTAAATTTCCTGGTATCCGTGAATCACAGGTAAAAATATACTTCCCGCAGTAAAACAGCACTTTATCTACGAAACAAGAAAAAAACCAATTTCCTATTATACCCGGAAATCAGTTTCTTTTCTTGCAGCTATATCATTCTTCAACGTCAATACAATTTTTTGCAATAAAGTCACGGTACCAATAAAAGCTCTTTTTCTTCTTTCGATCATATGTACCGTTTCCTAAATCATCTGCATCTACATAAATAAATCCATAGCGCTTATCCATTTGCGATGTCGAAGCACTGACAATATCAATGCACCCCCAGGAGGTATATCCCATACATTCCACACCATCTTCTATGGCTAAAGCTATTTGCTCAAAATGGCGCTTAAAATACTCAATACGATAGTCATCGGAAATACTTCCATCTCCAGCAACCTTATCATAAGCACCAATTCCATTTTCAACAATCCATAGCGGCTTATGATAACGATCATAAAGATCAATCATCGCAATTCGTAATCCCTTAGGATCTACCTGCCAGCCCCATTCACTGACGTCAAGATATGGATTCTTTACCCCGGTAACAAGATTACCCCCAACCTTCTCTCTTTTCTCTGCATGTACGCTCTGCACCATAGACATATAGTAGCTAAAAGAAAGAAAATCTGCCGTATACTGTTTTAAAAGCTGTTCATCACCTGGAAGCATTTCAATTTTGATATGCTTGCGGGCAAAATATTTTTTCAAATGAAGTGGATATTCGCCGAGCAATTGTATATCCGTATAAACCGAATTATTCCGATTATCAGTCTGCGCCAGCAAAACATCATCCGGATTACAGGTTTCCGGATACGTCAGCGTTTTTGTTACCATACACCCGACTTGTGCACCGGGAATGATTTCATGACAGTACTTTGTTGCCAAAGCAGCCGCAACAAACTGATGATGTACCGCTTGATAAATTGCCGCTTCCGCCTCTGCCTTATCTGCATATTTTTCCTCAATAACACCCACAGTTGTAAATGGATGACGAAACACACTATCGATTT
>DCFY01000096.1 GCA_002315155.1 Megamonas sp. UBA1792 | reverse complement strand
AGCACGGGTGATGTGTTCCATGCACAACCGCTGCCGGGATTTGTCCAGGATATTGCAAAGGCCGGTGGTCTCATTAACTATATCAAGGAGAAAAAGTAATATGGCAAAAAAAATTGTTGTAATACCGGGCGATGGTATTGGGGAAGAAATTACGGCCGCTGCAGTTGAAGTTCTCAGGAAAGTCGATGAAAAGTTTGGCCTTGGTTTAAGCTTTGAAAAGCACGATGCTGGTGGAACAGCCTATGATCTTTATGGTACACCCTTGCCGCAGAAAACTATTGATGCAGCAAAAGCATCCGATGCTGTACTATTTGGCGCAGTTGGCGGTGATAAGTGGGATAAGATTGATCCGGCATTGCGTCCGGAAAAGGCAATCCTCGGCTTACGTAAATCGCTGGGGCTTTATGCGAATCTGCGTCCGGTCAGGGTATTTGATGCGCTTGTTGAATATTCGCCGCTCAGGCCGGAGATTGTCAGTGGCATTGATATCGTTATTGTGCGCGAGCTCATTGGCGGCATATACTTTGGTGAAAAGTGTGAATCTGAGCTGAAGGATGGCCATGAGCGTGCATGGGATCTGGAAAATTATTCGGTTCCGGAGGTTGTCCGCATTGCCAGACTTGCAATGGAAACCGCAGAAAAACGCAAAGGCAGAGTGACTTCTGTTGATAAGGCGAATGTACTTGCGACTTCAAGACTTTGGCGTCGCACGGTAGAAAAGGTAGGCATGGACTATCCGTCGGTGAAGCTTGAACATATGTATGTAGATAACTGTGCGATGCAGCTCGCACTCCATCCAACGAATTTCGATGTTATCGTGACAGGTAATCTCTTTGGTGATATTCTTAGTGATGAAGCGGCTGTACTTGGCGGCTCGATTGGAATGATGCCATCGGCAAGTATTGGTGACGGTACAAGCCTGTATGAACCAATCCATGGATCTGCTCCGGATATTGCGGGGAAAGGAATTGCCAATCCGATCGGGACAATTCTTTCAGCGGCAATGCTGTTGCGTTATTCGCTAAATGAAGAAATTGCAGCAGAGCGGATTGAAAAGGCTGTTGAGAAGTCGCTGACAGATGGGTATCGTACAGCGGATCTCTGGAAGGACGGTTTCAAGAAAAGCAATACGACGGAAATAACAAAGATTATTATTGATCGAATATAAGAAAAAGGAGACCAGCAAGTATGAAAGGATCGAAAGCGGTTGTTGAATGCCTGCTTGAGCAGGGAGTTGATACGATTTTTGGATATCCTGGCGGCATGATTTTGCCGTTGTATGATGCGCTGTATGATGAAAAACGCATTAATCATATACTTACGACGCACGAACAGAATGCGGCGCATGCAGCAGATGGCTATGCGCGGGCAAGTGGCAAAGTCGGAGTTTGTATTGCTACTTCAGGACCAGGGGCAACGAACCTTGTCACTGGGATTGCAACCGCATTTATGGATTCGATTCCGCTGGTTGCAATAACAGGACAGGTAGATACAGAATTGCTTGGACGTGATGCATTTCAGGAAATGGATATCCTTGATGTTACAATGCCGGTCACGAAGCATAACTATAAGGTAAAGGATGTGCGCAGGCTCGTACCGATTTTGCGTGATGCGTTTCATTTGGCGAGAACTGGCCGACCGGGACCTGTGCTTGTTGATATACCAAGAAATCTTTTTTTTGAGGAAGTGGATTATGCTCCTTTCGTTGAGAAAAAGAAGGAACCAGGTAAGCCGGATGCAGATTTTCTTATTTGCGCAGCAGAGGCATCGGAGGTTATTCGGCGGGCAACGCAGCCGGTTATTATAGCGGGTGGCGGCGTTATATCTGCCGGAGCGAGTGACGTGCTTAGATCTTTTGCTGAGAAGTATCATTTGCCGGTTGCGAACACACTTATGGGCATTGGAGCTTTTCCCCAGGGACATCCGCAAGCATTGGGTTTTGCTGGTATGCATGGACGTAAGACAACAAATAACGCAATTGCAGCAGCAGATCTTATCATTGCGATCGGCAGTCGTTTTGGTGATCGGCAGACGGGAAATCTGGCAAAATATACAGTGGATACGAAGTTTATTCATATTGACATTGATCCGGCAGAAATAGATAAGAACATTGCAAGTAGTATTGGCCTTGCTGGTAATATGAAAACAATTTTGAAACTTCTTATGCAGCGTGATGCAGTAAACCTGCTTGATGGCTGGTGGCAAAAAATCCATGAATGGCAGGAAAAATATGCCTATGACTATCATGTGAGTCGGCTGACAGTCCCGTGGGCCATGCACTATATGGCAGTTCATACGGCAAAGAAATCGTTTGCTTTTGCGACAGATGTGGGTCAGCATCAAATGTGGGCCGCGTTGCATTTAAAAGTGGAAGAGCCGCGTACATGGATTACATCTGGTGGATTGGGAACGATGGGATTTGGTCTGCCGGCTGCTATGGGAGCACAGCTGTATTTTGGTGATACGCGTCGTGTCATCCACGTTGCAGGAGACGGCGGCATTAAGATGACAGGTAACGAGTACTATACAATCTCACGGCTGCGGCTGCCAATTATATCGATTATTGTGAACAATACAAGTCTGGGGATGATACGTCAACTCCAACGGGTCATGTATAATGGACGGTATATGTCTTGTGAACTTACACAGGAGATGGACTTCGTTGGCTATGCTGAAAGCTTTGGTATTGAGGCAGAGGCCGTATCGACACCGGAAGAATTTGCCGAGGCCTTCAATAAGGCCCTTGCTGTCGATACGCCACGTGTTATTGTTCTTAATGTTCATCGTAGTTTCGTTGAGCCAATGATCAAGGGTGGAGCAAAAATCAACGAATTTGTCGATTTTGAATAAACAAGAAAATGGTACCGCGTAAAGCGGTGCTTTTTTTGTGCTATAAAAACGGGAAAACCTTCTTAAATATGATGAAATGCAGGATTTTCCGGCTCTTATATCGTATAATATAAAAAGTTAAGTTTATACTATGCTGGGGGTGGAACTTTGATTAAAAAAGGAATTATTCTGGCGGGAGGGTCGGGAACGCGTCTTTACCCGCTGACGAAGGTTGTGAGCAAGCAGCTCATGCCGATCTATGATAAGCCGATGATTTATTATCCGTTGAGCACTTTATTGCTTTCGGGAATCAACGATATACTCGTTATTACAACACCACAGGATGCGGCACTTTTTACGGCGCTTCTTCAGGATGGTAGTCAGTGGGGAATTCATATAAGCTATGAAGTTCAGCCAAGTCCGGATGGATTGGCACAAGCCTTTATTATTGGGAAAAAGTTCATTGGTACGGATGGTTGTGCACTTGTACTGGGGGATAATATTTTCTATGGCTCAGATCTGGCAACGGCGATGCAGCGGGCGGCTTCGAATGATGAGGGTGCTACAGTGTTTGCCTATTATGTAAAGGATCCACAGCGCTATGGCGTCGTGGAATTCGATGAAAACCAGCAAGCTATAAGTCTTGAGGAAAAACCGAAAAATCCGCGTTCGAATTATGCAGTTACGGGATTGTATTTTTATGACAATCAGATTGTCGATATCGCAAAGCATATCAAACCATCGGTGCGCGGCGAGCTTGAAATCACCGATGTGAACAAGGTTTATCTGGCACAACGGCAGCTGCGTGTTGAAAAGATGCGTCGTGGTTATGCGTGGCTTGATACAGGAACACATGAATCTCTGCTGCAGGCCTCATCATTTGTGCAGACCATTGAAGACCGACAAGGTCTTAAGATCGCTTGTATTGAAGAGATCGCCTATCGTATGGGCTATATTGACAGAGAAGAACTGCTGCGCCTGGCACAGCCATTAAAGAAGAATGATTATGGAAAGTATCTGGAACAGCTTGCCGTAGAATAGGAGAGATTTTTTTGCAGGTAACAGAAACAAAATTAAAGGGTGTATATGTTATTGAACCGCAAGTGTTTGGTGACCATCGCGGTTGGTTTATGGAAAGTTGGTCACAGAAAAAATTTGAAGAGGCAAAAATTCATTGTGCGTTTGTCCAGGATAACCAGTCATTTTCAGCATTGAAAGGGACATTGCGCGGGCTGCATTATCAGCTAAATCCAATGTGCCAGGCGAAGCTATTGCGCTGTACGCGCGGTGAGATTCTTGATGTAGCTGTTGATATCCGTAAAGGGTCACCAATGTATCGTCAGTGGGTTGCTGTAAAACTCACGGCAGCAAACAAAAAGCAGCTTTTTATACCGCGTGGCTTTGCGCATGGTTTCGTGACGCTTACAAATGATGTTGAGGTTCAATATAAAGCAGATAACTACTATGCGCCGGAATGTGATGGCAATATTCGTTATGATGATCCGGATATTGGTGTTGACTGGGGCATGGGTGAGTTTATTCTTTCGGAAAAAGATAAGAAAGCACCACTTCTTAAAGAACGTACGAATTTGAACTTTGTTTATGAAGAGGAATAGCTTCTCGGGCATTGCATGACAGTTCTCTTTAATAGTAAGCACATAGAGAAGGAAAAGAGGAATATCTATGAAAATTATTGTAACAGGCGGGGCTGGGTTTATTGGCGGAAACTTTGTTCATTATATGATCAAGGAACATCCTGCATATGAAATAATTTGTCTTGATTCACTAACGTATGCAGGGAATCTTGAAACACTGGAATCTGTTATAGAGAATCCGAAATT
>DCFY01000146.1:5621-7895 GCA_002315155.1 Megamonas sp. UBA1792 | reverse complement strand
GATGGTTGTTTTGTGCTATACTTTTTATGGCATGATCCGCTGTTTGGTGTGGTCTTTTTAGCAATCTTAGGCAATTAAATTATACTAAAAACGAAAGGGTGATGGTATTGTTAGTAAGAGATTTTATGAGATCAACTCCTAAAATTTTACAGGGGGATAGCAAACTAAAAGATGTTGTACAGGTTTTTTTCCGTTATAAGGAAAGTGCAATTGCTGTTGTTGATGACGGCGATATGTTATGTGGTATTATTACACGTATGGATCTTTTAGAAGCTATGGCAGGTCAGGTGCCGATGACGGCTGCTGTAGAGCATATCATGACAAAAAGCGTGGTTTTCGTTCATCCGGATAATACACTTGAAGAAGCATGGATGATTCCAGTACGACATTTGCCAGTTGTCGATCATAATAAGCATGTGCTGGGGATGATTCATCATGAAGAATTTGCAGAGCTGTTCTATCATTTATATCATCAAACTTTGAGTTGTCTGGAACAGGTTATGAAGCTTTCTTATAGTGGGATTATCGCTATCAATGAAAACGGTATTATTACAGCAGTGAATGACACGGCGAGTCGTTTAATCGGTAAAAAACCAGAAGAAATCATTGGCAGGATGAATCATGAAATCACACGAGATACCCGTCTTATGGAGGTAGTGCAAACAGGTAATGCAATTCGTGACGATGTTTTTGAATTTGATGGAAAGCAGGTGCCAATAAATCGTGCTCCAATTTTTGATGGATATAAGGTGATTGGTGCGGTGAGTGTTGCGCGAGATATGATGTTAAATGATTTAAGTGAGTCCTCCGCTGGCAAGGACTATGTAAAGCTAAAAGAAGCATATGATATTATGGAAGCTGTTTTTAATACAATGAAGCATGGTATTATTTTTGTAGATACTAAAAATATTATTCGCCTTGTAAATAATGCCTATGAAGAAATGTTGGGTATACCAGGCAAAGAACTTGTTGAACAGTCGGCAGAAGAAAAAGTGCCAAATTCTCGTATGCATATTGTTCTGAAAACAGGAGTAGCAGAACTTGGAGACTTTCAGTCGGTTGATGCTGCGGGAAGGCAAATTGTAGCAAATCGAGTTCCTATATTTAAAGATGGAAAAATTATTGGTGCAATTGGTGAAGCGGTATTTAAGGATATACAGGAAGTAAAAAAGCTTTTGAAACGTGGTGAGATAGCAGCAATGTCGGATTCATTACGAAAATCCAGCATTACGGGAAAAGTGTCTGGATGTGTCGGATTCGAACAGATTATCGGACATGATGCCAAAATGGTTCATGTGAAAAATCTTGCAGCAAAGGTTGCGGCAATGGATACGACAGTACTCATTCAGGGAGAAAGTGGTACAGGGAAAGATCTTTTTGCACAGGCGATTCATAATACGAGTAGCAGAAAAGAAAAAAAGTTTGTAGCAATTAATTGTGCGGCGATTCCGGGAGATCTTTTAGAAGCAGAATTGTTTGGCTATGATGAAGGTGCGTTTACGGGAGCCAAACGTGGTGGGAAAAAAGGTAAGTTGGAGTTGGCGGAGGGTGGTACGCTATTTCTTGATGAAATTGGTGATATGCCATTGGCCATGCAGGCAAAGCTCTTACGTGTCATGCAAAATAAGACGCTTGAGCATGTTGGAGGTCTTACGGTAAAGACATGTGATGTGCGTGTCCTTGCAGCGACGAATCAAAATCTTACACAGCTTATTGAACAAGGAAAATTTCGGGAGGATTTGTATTATAGGCTGAATGTTATTTGTATTGAGATACCACCGCTGCGTAAACGGAAAGAAGATATACGCGAGCTTATTGATCTGCTTATGCCACAGCTCTGTAATAAGGTTGGTGAATCTGTAAAAAGCTTTTCATCAGAGGCGTTGCAGTTATTGTGTCAGTATGACTGGCCGGGAAATGTTCGGGAACTTATTAACATATTGGAACAGACGGCTGCAACGGTTGATAGTATGCTTGTACAACCCAAGCATCTGCCAGAGCTTATTCTACAACAAAATCGTTTAAGAAAGCTGCCAATAAATGAGGAGAAAAATATAGATATAGAACTTGATGAGACGTTGACGATTAAGAAGGCTTTACATGATTCGAAGGGGAATAAGGTATTGGCGGCAAAAATACTGGGGATACATCGCTCGACGCTTTATGAAAAGCTTAGAAAGTATCATTTGAGATAAAATATAAATTAAAAAAACAGAATATTTGCAAAAGTGTTGGAACGTCAGACATAAAATGTCGGTTCCAACACTTTTTTTT
>DCFY01000146.1:0-5264 GCA_002315155.1 Megamonas sp. UBA1792 | reverse complement strand
GTTTTTTAAAAGTTGGCATATAACATGCATTATAGCAGTATAGAGAGTCAAATAATATGCAAGTACTTTGGTATACATACAAAACTATATTTTCAAAGTGCTTTTTGTATGATTTGATTATTAAAATTTATAGGAGGAGTTTTATTATGGATTTTACATTAACAGAAGAACAACAACTTATTCAACAGAATGCTCGGGAATTTGCAAAAGAGTATTGTGAACCAATCGCAGCCGAATTAGACAGGGAGAATCGTTATCCAGCAGAAACAGTAAAAGCACTTGCTGAACATGACTATATGGGAATGCCTTATCCGGAAGAATACGGCGGAGCTGGTGCAGATTATTTAAGTTATATCTTAGTCGTAGAAGCGATTTCACAAGCGTGTGCATCAACGGGTGTTATTTATTCCGCTCATTGTTCATTAGGAGCATATCCTGTATACAAATGGGGTTCTGAAGAATTAAAGAAGAAATATTTGCCGGATTTATGTAAAGGAAAAAAATTAGCTGCTTTTGCACTTACAGAACCTGGTGCAGGTACAGATGCAGCCTCGGGTTCTTGTATAGCCACAGCAGATGGTGATGCTTATGTATTGAATGGAACGAAATGTTTTATCACTAATGGAGATACAGCTGATTTCTTCACGATTTTTGCTTTAACAGATCCTTCACAAGGAACAAAAGGTATCAGCTGTTTTGCTGTAGAAAAAGGGCTGCCAGGATTTGAGATTGGTAAGCATGAAGATAAAATGGGGATTCGGGGATCTCATACGACAGAACTTATTTTTAAAAACTGCCGTGTACCAAAAGAAAACCTTATAGGGAAAGAAGGCAAAGGTTTTGTTTATGCAATGGTTACACTGGATGGTGGTCGTATTGGTATAGCAGCACAGGCATTGGGAATTGCACAGGCTGCACTTGATGAAGCTGTTAAATATTCGAAAGAAAGAGTTCAATTTGGTCGGCCAATTTCATCGAAGCAGGCAATTCAGTGGATGTTGGCGGATATGCAGACGCAGATTGAAGCTGCACGTTTGCTGGTTTACAATGCAGCAAGTGCACATGATATGCAGAAATCCTGCAGTAAGGAAGCAGCTATGGCTAAATTGTTTGCAGCGGATGCAGCAGATTTTGTTACAGCAAAGGCAATCCAGATTCATGGTGGCTACGGTTATATTAAGGACTTCAAAGTAGAACGATTGTATCGTGATGCTAAAATTTGTTCGATTTATGAAGGAACAAGTGAAGTACAACGTATGGTTATTTCGGGCAGTTTGTTACGTTAAAACAGTGCAAGTACAGGCTTTATAAAAAGACAAAGTTGCAGGAAAGGAAGGAACGTATATCATGGAAGTCATTACAAAAGAAAAGGCAATTGATTTGATACGAGATGGTGATTTTTTGGGAACCGTTGGATTTGCAGGTTGCGATGTGCCGGAAACCTTAATGGCAGCGTGTGAAGAAAAATTTTTGGCGACGGGTCATCCTTGCAATCTAACATTACAATTTAGTGCAGGGATTGGTGATAGTAAGACAAGAGGAACAAATCACTTTGGTAATCAGGGAATGTTGAAGCGCGTGATTGCAGGTCATTATGGATTGGCACCGCGCCTTGGCAAGCTTGTTTCGGATAATTTAGTTGAGGCATATAATGTTCCACAGGGAATTGTTGCGCACCTTTGGCGGGCTGCAGCTGGGAAAAAGCCGGGAATATTAAGTAAGGTCGGATTAAAGACTTATGTAGATCCGCGAGTGGAAGGCGGTAAACTCAATAGTAAGACAACCGAAGATATTATTAAAATTATGCAGGTCAATGGGGAAGATTATATGTTTTATCAATCTCCAAAACCGGATGTTGCATTTATTCGTGGCAGTGTAGCGGATGAAGCTGGGAATATTACGATGACACATGAAGCAGTTATTTGTGAAACTTTTGCTTTAGCAGGTGCGATAAAAGCAAATGGTGGAATTGTCATTGCGGAAGTTGAGCACATTGCCCAGAAAGGAACGCTTGATCCACGGGATATTCGGGTGCCAGGTCTTCTGGTTGATTATGTAGTCGTTGGTGATAAGGACAAATATTTGCAGACAAGCGGCGAGTATTATAATCCATCGTATACGGGTGAAGTCCATGTGCCAATGGGAGAATTGATACCATTACCACTTACGGAAAGAAAAATCATAGCGCGTAGAGCCGCAATGGAACTTAAACCGGGCAATAAAGTTAATCTTGGAATTGGGATGCCGGAAGGCATCGCTTCTGTAGCAGCAGAAGAAGGCTTTGGTAATACACTTACAATGACGGTGGAATCCGGTGGGTTTGGTGGTATTCCGGCAGCTGGAGGTAGTTTTGGAGCGACGATTGATGCTGAAGCAATGATCTGCCACGCAGATATGTTTGATTTTTATGATGGCGGGAATCTGGATATATCCTGCTTGGGACTTGCACAGGTAGATAGCGAAGGGAATCTAAATGTAAGTAAGTTTGGTGTGAAACTTCCGGGATGCGGAGGGTTCATTAATATTTCACAAAATGTTAAGAAAATTGTCTTTTGCGGAACACTCACAGCTGGTGGTCTTAAAGAACATATAGAAGATGGTAAACTGATTATCGATAAGGAAGGACGATCTAAAAAATTTGTGCCACAAGTAGAACAAATTACTTTTAGTGCTGCATTTGCTAAGGAAATTGGACAGAAAGTTTTGTTCGTTACAGAAAGGGCGGTCTTTGAGCTGCGAGATGAAGGCCTTGTTATGACGGAAGTTGCACCGGGTATTGATCAGAAAACACAGGTGCTGGATCAAATGGATGCAAAAATTAAAGTTGCTGATAACTTAAAATTAATGGATGCCAGAATTTTTCAGCCCGCAAAAATGGGCTTGGGAAAATAAAGCAAATAAAGTAAATAATAAATTAGCGATAAACTATAAAGGAGCGAGGTTAGTATTATGTCAGAATATCAAAATTTGTTAGTATGTGAAGAAAATGAAATTGCAACTGTTACATTGAATCGACCTAAAGCATTAAATGCGTTGAATGATGCACTTATGAGTGAAATTGATCAGGTGTTTGATGAACTAAGTGCAAAGGAAAATATCAAAGTCATTATTCTAACCGGAGCAGGAGAAAAATCTTTCGTTGCAGGAGCTGATATCAAGGAAATGAAGGACTTAAATATTAATCAGGGGCGTTTGTGGGCAGCAAAGGGCGAAGGTGTTTTTCTTAAAATTGAACAGTGTCCGAAAATTGTTATTGCAGCTGTTAATGGTTTTGCTCTTGGCGGTGGTTGTGAAATTTCTATGGCTTGTGATATTCGTATTGCCGCAGAAAACGCGAAGTTTGGTCAACCGGAAGTCGGTTTGGGCATTATCCCAGGATTTGGTGGTACCCAGAGGTTAGCTCGTCTTGTTGGGCGTGGTATGGCAAAATATATGATTTATACAGCAAATATGGTTAAAGCAGAGGAGGCTTTGCGTATCGGTCTTGTGCAAAAAGTTGTGCCGCAGGCAGAACTTTTGGCAGAGGCAAAAAAGCTGGCACAGACGATTATTTCTAAAAGTATGACAGCTGTGAGCTTTGCGAAAGATGCAATTAATCGCGGTCTTGAAATGGATATGGCAACAGCTATGCAGTATGAGTCCTACATCTTTGGTACTTGTTTTGGCGGGCTGGATCAAAAAGAGGGTATGAATGCTTTTGTAAATAAAGGCAAACCTGCTTTTACAGGCAAATTTTAATAGTAAAGAATTTTTTAGTGCTGCTCTTGCTTCCCCCGGAGCAAGAGTGGTGCTATAAAATAAAGCCGGAGGAGTTGTTGCAAAATGAATATAATTGCTTGCTATAAATGGGTTTTGGATGAACAAGATATAAAAATCGTTCCGGGAAGTCTTTTGTTAGACATGAGCCGGGCGAAAGGGAAAATTAGTGAATATGATAAAACGGTTATTGAAGAAGCGGTACTGCAGGCAGATAAGCAAGAAAATGCCACGGTAACCTCGCTGACATTTGGTAATAGTAAAGTAAAACAATCGTTGAAGGATGCTTTGTCTCGCGGACCAGGTAAGGGTTATTGGGTAAATGATGCAGCAGCGGATATTGCTGATGGATTTGTAACGGCAAATGTACTGACTGCAGCTTTAAAAAAAATAGGTGACTGTGATTTGATTATGTTTGGTGAAGGGTCTGCAGATGTTTATGGGCAGCAGGTTGGACCACGTGTGGCAGCTATGCTGGGAATTCCGGTTCTGACATTTGTTGCAAAGTTGAAAATAGCGGATGGCAGGGTTACAGCTACACGTAAAATTGGTGATTGTACAGAAGATGTAACGGCGACATTACCAGCGGTTGTTACGCTTTTGCCGGAAATTAACAAACCACGTATTCCTGGATTAAAACAAGTTCTTGGTGCTGGTAAGAAACCTGTGCAGGAATTTAAGTTGTCAGATCTTGGTCTTACCGAAAAAGAAGTTACACCTAAAAATAAAGTAAAATCAATTCGTGGATATCTCATGGATCGCAAGAATGAAATTCATAAGGATGGTACAGCCGAAGAAAAGGTTTCGGCATTGTTGTCAGATTTGACTAAAGAAGGTTTGTTATAAGGGGGTATAAATATGGCTGGAATCTTTGTATATTCAGAAGATGTTGTACTTTTAGAACAGTTGTTGAGTGTCGGACGAAAACTAGCAGATGCGTTGTCGATAGAAGTGACAGTTGCTACGATGTATAGTGAGGAAATAAGTACGGATGAGATCATAGCATATGGTGCAGATCATGTGAATTTGTTAAAAGGAAAGAATACTTGGCCGGAAAGTTATGCAGAAGCAATTTACAAACAAATTGCACAAGAAAACCCATCTTTGACTTTGATTGGTGGTACGTTGCGTGGGAAAGAAATCGCAGCCAAAATAGCAACGTGGGGAATGACAGGATTAGTAAATAGTGCAACAGATCTTCGTGTTATTGCACAAAATATAGAATCCGATCGCCTTCTTTATGGGGGACTGGCTGTTTGTACGGAAGAACTTTGTGATGGCTGTGTTGTTACAGTTGAACCACGGGTATTTGAAGTAGCAGTGAAACAGGCGGGCCGTAAGGGTAGTGTAAGTATTGTTGAAGCCGAAACAAGCATAGAAACTGTGGTTGGAGCAGTTTGTCCGATTGTTCATCAACGGGCAGATTTAACAATTGCTGAAAAAATTGTCTGTGTTGGTCGTGGTTTGAATGAGAAAAATGATATGAAACTGGCAGAAAATCTGGCAGA
>DCFY01000064.1 GCA_002315155.1 Megamonas sp. UBA1792 | reverse complement strand
CAGGCGAATACTATGGAGCAGTCTACATTATACTGGATATTTTACAGCTTGGACAGTGTGCCAGCCGAGAATTTCACCACTAGTTCATTTTTGCAGATATTTTTGCAGATTATTGGGTTATTTCAGACAAGGTATGTATTTATGATTTTAATAAACCAGATAAAGCAAATAATTGATTATAAAAACTCATACAAAAAAGGCCAGATGAAAAATCTCATCTGACCCAAACCACCACACTTGCCAAAATCCCGACTTCTTTATACCACGCTTACTCTTTACAGGTTTTCCTTGATTTTTTGGATCATTTCTTTATATTCTTTATCAGAAAGATAGACTTTATTCGGATTCATCTGAAAAGTACCGCCCCATTCGAACTGATCCTTGTATTTGGGTACAAGATGCGTATGACAATGTCCACCCGTATCACCATAGGCACCATAGTTGATTTTATCCGGATTAAACGCCTTATGCAGTGCTTTAGCGACATGCGCTACATCTTTATAATATGCATCACGTTCTGCATCTGTCATATCAATAATTTCTGACACATGCTGCTTTGATGCTACGACACAGCGTCCCGGGTGACTTTGTTCTTTAAACAATACCAATAAGCTTACTGGTAAATCACATATAACGATCCCGAATTCATCCAAAAGCTCATTCCTCATACAATAACTGCAATGTTCATCCTTCATAAAATACTACCTCCAAAATTTATTTTTATTTCAATACAACTATTTTTTATAATTGCATCTAAATACTATGGTATACTGATTTCTTCATTTTATCCAGACTTTTTGCAATATTTTTTCATTCTTTTATCTGCTTATTTTTCCGGCCATATTTTTGCATTATCTTCCAGAAGCCATGTATGATCTGTATCATCTGTACGCGTTTTTTCCCAGGGATTACCTGGCAGATGACGAATCATCCAACTGTACCACATCGCATAGCCCGGTGCCGTCACCTGCGGATGACTGTTCCCGCCCGAAAGTTCCGACCAACTATTATGAGAAATCTTAAATGCATTTTCACCGATAAAGCACGCACCAAAGCCTTGCGGTTTATTGAATTTATAAGTATAAACTTCCGGTTGTGGATGCGTATGAGGAATATAACCAGACCATCGCCCCGGACGATTGATCACTTCACCATTTACCATATTGGAATAGGGTGCATTGTCATAATCAAAAATTGTACGAACCGTACGTTCTGCCGTACCATTCCACAATCCGGAACCAAACTGATCACTTTGTACGTCTTCCGGATGATAAAATTTTGGAGCAAACTTCGTATCATTCTCTGTTTGCTGAATTAAAACTTGTGATGCTGTATCAGCCTTAATTATAACTTCTAAACCAGCCGGTACATGGAGACAATATGGCTTTTCATCAAAAACAGAGTCACGGCACATTGTTTCTGTTATGTCATTCCAGCTGATCTGAACCTGCCCTTCCAAAATAACAAACGCAGTTTCTAATCTATCCGATTGAAATATAAGTTTTTCATCTTTATCCATAAGTTGATAGCCAATATCCATAAGCATATCGCTATCACGTGTTGTCATTACATTATACCCGTGTTTCAATTCTCCCAAGCGGCCAAATTTCATATTTTCCCCCTCCAGTCAAATAGCGTAACAACCTGTTCCGCGGCATGCTCCTTGATAAAGTCTGCGATTTGCTGCGCAGTCTGCATCGCATTAGAACAACTGTGGCTGGCAACAACCATTGCAGCATGAGCCGTTCCATATTTCAATGCCCTGTCAACGTCCCAGCCTTCAAGCAGTCCATAGATAAAAGCACTTCCATATGCATCGCCGCCGCCAAAAGATTTTAATAATTTTATACGGTAAGAATCAACTTTATAGGCTTTTTTATCCGCTGTATATGCAACTGACCCTTTCTTACCATGCTTAATAATGATAATTTTATTGCCGCAGGCAATATATTTTTCAGCAAGCTCATGATCCGCAATGCCGCTATCTGACGAAAGATTTTCCGTTAAATCAAATTCTTCCCTTGAACCCATAACGATATCACTTATGCTTGCCAAAAGGGAATAATAAACTGATATTTCCTCCTTAGATTTCCATGTATATTCACGATAATCTATATCAAAAACAACTTTAACATTATGCTTTTTCGCATATTTTACAGCAAGCAGGCATGCTTCCCTTGAAGGACTGGCGGCCAGCGCCGTACCGGATATAAGCAGAATCTTACTATCTGCGATATAATCTTCCGAAATATCCCCGGGTGCAATCTGCAAATCCGCAATCTGATTTCTATACATCAAGATTTGACTGTCTGTAGGACTCGATATTTCCGTAAACGTCAAACCAAGTTTTTCACCATGTTTTGCCAATGTTATCTGTGATGTATCAATATTTCTCTCTTTAAAATAATTTAAAACAAACGTCCCAAACTGATCATTCGACACACAGCCTATAAATCCGACCTTCTTGCCAAGTTTGTTGACTCCTACCGCGATGTTTGCCGGTGATCCCCCCAGATACATGGAAAAAGTTTCTACTTTATCCAATGTTCTATTAAGTTCATTTGGGTTAAAATCAATTGCTGCGCGCCCAATCAATACAACATCTCTTTTTTTGGTCTGATCAAACATAATTAATGCCATTTTATTTTCTCCTTACGCTTATATAAAACAAATATCAGCAT
>DCFY01000006.1 GCA_002315155.1 Megamonas sp. UBA1792 | reverse complement strand
CGCATTGTAAATACAGAGTATTTTCAATGGGCGGAGAAATAGTGAATGCATATACCTGTATCGGCGGGGAAGTCTTTGAAAGAGTAAGACTTGTTTAGGGATAGAAAGCAGGGAGGATATGGGACGAGTAAAGCGTGGATTTAATTGGTTTATTTTGATACTTATAGGTGTTGGCATTTATTTTTCCTATACGGCGGTAGAGCAGCAGATTCATTTGAATGCAATTGCGGATGAAAAAAAGGCGGCTGAGGTACATCTTACAGAGGAAAAAAAGTTAAATAAAGAACTAAATGAAGAAAAAAGTAAACTGAATGATCCTGTTTATGTTGAAAAAATAGCAAGAGAAGAGCTAGGCATGGTAAAACAAGGTGAAATACCATATATTTCTTCAAAGAAGTGAGTGATATGTTCTTGACACTTTAGAATGTGCAAGGTTATAATAACGGTGTAATGTAAATTTTAAGGAGGAAGTAATTTGTCCATTGAAGTTGGCAGTGTGGTAGAAGGTGTGGTAACCGGGATTACGAATTTCGGGGCTTTTGTTGAATTACCAGGAGGTAAAGTGGGTCTTGTTCACATATCTGAAGTTGCGGATGTATATGTAAAGGATGTAAAGGATTTCCTTAAGGAAAAGGATAAGGTAAAGGTGAAGGTCCTGACAGTTGATGAACGTGGCAAGATAGGTTTGTCGATTAAGCAGCTTCAGGAAAATAAACCCGCTGAGCATCAACAGAACCAGCAGCCTCAGAAGAGTGCGTCTCCAAGCTACCGTCCGGCACCTAGGAGAGCTCCCAACAATGATTTCAGGAGACCGAATCGATATATTGCTCCTTCTTTTGAAGATAAGTTAACGAAGTTTTTGAAAGATAGTGATGAAAGACTTACTGATTTGCGAAAGAATACAGATTCAAAGCGCGGTGGCCGTGGCGGTTCCCGTAGATCTGAATAACTGATTTCCGAAAGCACTCTGAGAGGAGTGCTTTTTTGTGGTTATTGATAGGATGATGGATATGCTAAGAAAAGTAGAAACTTTTTGTCGGGAACATCGCTTGTTTGATTATGGCGATACGATACTTGTTGCCTGTTCCGGTGGACCGGATTCACTTGCTCTTTTGCATATACTTTTGGCGCTGCAGGAAAAGTATACGCTTCATCTACATGTGGCACATCTCGATCACATGTTTCGTGGTGAGGCATCAAAAGCCGACGCGGTGTTTGTCCAAGAATTTTGTAAAGTGCGGGCGCTGCCCTGTACTGTGCGTGCGGTTGATGTACCAGATTATGCCCGGAGACGAGTAATGTCGGATGAGGCGGCGGCACGGGAGGTACGCTATGCATTTCTGCGTGATGTGGCAGCTGGTATTGATGGTAAAGGCGGGCAGGTACATATTGCGACGGCACATCATGCAGATGATCAGGCAGAGACTGTATTGCTGCATCTTTTCCGTGGCGCGGGCAGTGAGGGATTGGCAGCAATTTGTCCATCAGCGGCTGGTATTATTCGACCGTTTTTGGGAATAACGCGGGCTGAAATTGAAGTTTATTGTGAGAAACAAGGGCTTTCACCACGTCATGATGCGACGAATGATGTACCCAATTATATGCGTAATAAGCTGCGTCTGCAGCTTTTACCACAGCTGCGACGTGAATATAATCCGGCAGTGACGCAGGCTCTTTGCCGTTCAGCTGTGTTGGTAGGGGCAGAACATGATTTTATCCACAAGTCAGCACAGGCTTTATGGTCGGTAGTTATTCAGGAAAAGAAAGACCGGCTGCTGATTTTAAGGGAGCCTTTTATAATTTTGCATACAGCATTGCAGCGGGAGCTTTTGCGGTTGGCAGTGGAACGTGTGGCAGGAAGCTTGAAAAATATTAGTTTTTTGCATATGGAAGAGCTTAGTGCACTTGTGCAACAGGGGAAAACGGGTAATGGCATTGAGCTTCCGGGTGGTATTCGTGGTTATTGTAGTTATAAAGGTATAGAATTGGCTCAAAAAATGTTATTGCCGAAAAAAAGTGATTTTGCTATTGAGCTTTGTGTGCCAGGGAAAACAGGAATTCCATTACTCGGTATCGAAGTACTAACAGAGCTGTTAACGAAAGCAGAAAAACCAGCTAATCATGAAAACTGTATCCTTTGTGATGCTGCAAAGCTTAAGGAGCCTCTTATTGTGCGTTGCCGTCACGATGGTGATAAGTTTGACTGTGGAAAAGGAACGAAGAAGATTAAGGACTTTTTTATTGATGCAAAAATTGAACGTAACCAGCGAAACAGGATTCCTCTTTTTTGCGATAGACAGGGCATCTTGTGGATTGGTGGTTGTCGTCAAACGGCTCTTGGAAAGGTTACAGAACAGACAACGCGTTTTTTGCGTTTGACAATACAAACAATTTCTTCCATTAATGGTGGAGAAGAATAAGAAATGTAGGGAAAGAAGGAATTTGTAGTGATGATAGATGATATCGAGCGTGTACTTTTTACAGAAGAGCAGCTCGCGCGGGGAGTACAGGACCTTGGCAGGGAAATTAGTCGTGATTATGCGGGGGAAGAAATCTTTGCTGTTGGTATTTTAAAAGGAGCTGTCATATTTTTTGCTGATCTTGTCAGGGCAATTGATGTACCCGTACATCTTGACTTTATGATTGTATCGAGCTATGGTAATAG
>DCFY01000067.1 GCA_002315155.1 Megamonas sp. UBA1792 | reverse complement strand
AACCTTGAACGAATGGGTGCAGATGTGCTTGTTCTGGCGTGCAATACAGCACATTATTTCTTACCGCAGGTTCAGCCGTTTTTGCATGTTCCGGTACTTAATATGATTGAAGTAATAGCAAATGAATGTGTAGAAAGCGGTATGTGCTGCATTGGATTATTGGCTTCGGAAGGTACATACGGTTCGGGTATATATAAGAAAGCTTTTGATAAAAGAGGGATGAAGCTTTTGCAGCCCGATGAAGCACAGAGGCAGATACTCCATGACATGATTTATCATGGAGTAAAAGCGGGAAACCGTCTGTACGATGTCACAGAGGTTTGTAAAGTGCTTTCTGATATGCGTAGCCGGGGTGCTAAAGCTTTTATCCTTGGCTGTACAGAGATACCGATTGCTGTAAAGATGTATGATATAAAAGAAACCTATATTGACGCAACACGGATACTGGCAGAAAAAGTTGTTGCCTATGTCGGTGCAACATGTGTAGTGCATGATGTAAATTGTGCAGGATAATAATAGAAACAACCGGTTTACAATTTGATGAACAAAATGTAGATCGGTTGTTTTTACGTCTAAATTACCTATGTGTAAGGATAGGTTCATTTTTGCGGATGTTTTTGCAGGTTTGTGGATTGTTTAACGAAAGAATTTTCTTTATACTATAAATAGAATAAAAACTGAAAATAAAGAATAAACAATATAAATCAGAAAGAAGGTACTTTATGAGTGTTCCAATTCATGTAGACCGTGTGATAAAGCGTTATGGGGATTTGACGATTATTCCGCATTTGACAGAGAATATAAAAAACGGTGAGTTTTTTACCCTGCTGGGACCGTCTGGCTGTGGCAAAACGACGCTGCTTCGAATGATTGCCGGATTCAATAGCATCGAGGGTGGAGAGATCCGCTTTGGCGATCAGGTCATCAATGATATTCCGGCGCATAAGCGCAATATTGGTATGGTCTTCCAAAGCTATGCAATTTTCCCGCATCTTACAGTGCGTGAAAATGTCGAGTATGGTCTCAAACTGCGCAAGCTGGATAAGGCTGAAATGAAGAAGAGAACGGATGCAATTCTTGAGGTCGTAAAAATTACGGAGTATCAGGATCGTTTGCCGGAACGTCTTTCCGGTGGACAGCAGCAGCGTGTCGCGCTTGCACGTTCGATTGTTATTCATCCAAGTGTACTGCTGATGGACGAACCGCTTTCTAATCTTGATGCCAAGCTGCGTGTGGAAATGCGCTCGGCAATTCGTGATGTGCAGAAACAGGTCGGTATCACAACGGTTTATGTAACACATGATCAGGAGGAAGCCCTCTCTATTTCTGACCGTATTGCAGTCATGAAAAAAGGTGAGATACAGCAGACGGCACGTCCGCATACAATCTATACGAGGCCCTACAATATATTTGTTTCGACTTTTATCGGTCATTCCAATCTTTTCAAGGGGCAGGTTCGGGTCAGTGGAACGGAAAAAGCGGTTGTATTTAATGATGGGTATGTTGTACCGATGGATAATCTGTCCGATGAAGCAGTTGATGGTATGGAGGTTATCATATCGGTGCGGCCGGAAGAGTTTGCCATTCATCAGGAAGGTCTTACCTGCCGGATCAAGACAAAAGTATTTCTTGGCAAGTATGTCAACTACAGTCTGGACTTTCCGGAAGACAGGATTGTGACGGATCAACCGTCCATTGAGTATTCACAAGATCTCGGTCATGCTGAAAGAGTCCTTGAAGTCGGCGATAATGTAACGCTCAAGCCAAATTGTATGAAGATTAATATCTTTACGGCGGATGGCGAACGGAATATTATCAGGGATGTGGTTCGCTATGAGTAAGAAAAGGCTGTTTAAATGGGATTTTTGGACAGGTATTACGATTATGGCAATTGTTATCTTCGGACTTTTTCTTATCTATCCGCTGTTTTCACTTTTTACAAGTGCTTTTCAAAATGCGGATACTGGTGCATTTTCCATGGAGAACTTTTCGCGCTTCTTTGAACGGAAATACTACTATCAGTCGATGATAAACAGCTTTTGGGTAACGACATGCGTTACGGCACTGGCCATTGTCATTGGCACGACACTAGCATATTTTATGACGATCTACAAAATAAAATACAAAGGTCTTGTTGAAATTTGTATTATCATTTCGCTTTTATCACCACCGTTTATCGGGGCATACTCTTGGATTCTTATTGGTGGCCGCAGTGGTATATTAACGCAATGGCTGTACACAACATTTGGGTATGAATTTCCTTCGGTTTACGGGTTTGGCGGGATACTGCTTGTACTCACACTCAAACTGTATCCGTTCATCTATCTTTATGTTGCAGGTGCAATGAAAAATATTGATTCAGCACTTATTGAAGCCTCGGAAAGCCTTGGCTGCAGCGGCATTCGCAAGGTTGCAACTGTTATTGTTCCCTTGATCACACCAACAATTCTTGCAGGAGCTCTCATGGTGTTTATGAATGCTATGGCAGACTTTGGGACACCAATGCTTATTGGGGAAGGCTATAATGTCATGCCAGTCATGATTTATTCTGAGTTTATTAATGAAGTCGGTGATCAGGCGAACTTCGCGGCGGCAATGGCAGCCATTATGGTTATCATTACGTCTTCGATTTTCCTTTTACAGAAATACATTGTCAACCGTAAGTCGTTTACAATGAGTGCACTTCGTCCGATGCAGATTCATAAGATGAAAGGGATTTGGAACGTTGTGCTGCATACCTGTATTTATGTGCTTGTTGCGGTTTCCATGGTTCCACAGCTTGTAGTTATCTATACTTCTTTCCTCAAGACAAATGGTTCTGTATTCGTATCGGGTTTCTCATTTGACAGCTATACCACAATCTTCGAAAATCTTGGTACCGCTATTACGAACACGTATCTGTTCAGTTTTTCGGCGATCGTTATGATTGTTTTTCTTGGTATGACAGTTGCCTATCTCACGACACGCCGCAAGAGCTGGATTACGGATATCATCGATACACTTACAATGTTTCCCTACATCATTCCGGGTTCTGTCCTTGGGATCACGCTGCTTCTGGCTTTTAATGAAGAACCGATGCTTCTTTCAGGTACCGCGTTTATCATTATTATATCGCTGGTTATTCGGCGTTTGCCGTATACACTGCGCTCAAGCTCGGCAATTCTTTATCAGATCAGCCCGAGTCTTGAAGAAGCTTCCATCAGTCTGGGAGCTTCACCACTTCGCACGTTTTTTAAGGTAACGGCCGTGCTTATGCTTCCGGGTGTTATGAGCGGTGCAATCCTGAGCTGGATTACAGCCATCAATGAATTGAGTTCCTCGGTTATCCTGTTTACCGGGGCGACAAAAACAATGTCAGTTGCTATCTACACGGAAGTTATTCGTGCAAGCTATGGTACAGCTGCAGCGCTGTCGACAATTCTGACACTTACGACCGTTGTGGCAATGCTTATCTTTTTTAAGGTGTCTGGCAGCAGAGATGTTACATTGTAAGGCATCAGATAAAAGTAAAATATGAAATAGTTGAGTCATAGCACCGTCTGGCAGATTTTGCAAGAGATGAACCGACTTTGTCGGCAAGAGGTATACAACGTCTCTTCGTCAGCACATCTTTTGGAATGACTATCGGTGAAGTGCTATAATCATAAGGTGGTTTTGTCCGCTGCATGCCAAGTGTGTGCAGCGGATAAAACGACTTCATCAAGTGCTTGCGGGTGTCGCTTTCGGGCGAAGAGTCCCGCTATAATGCGACAAAAAATAATAAATATGAGGGGGATTTTTTTCATGCAATTAAAAAAATGGATCTCTTTACTGGTTACAATGGTATTTCTTGGCGGCGTACTGGCAGGGTGCGGCGGTGGACAAAAGGAACAGGCAAAGGCTGCTAAAGGAAGCGGCGAAGAAAGCAATAAACTTGTCGTCTATTGTCCACATCCGCTATCTTTTATTAATCCGCTTGTTCAGGAATTTGAAAAACAAAGTGGTATTAAAGTTGAAGTTATTGCTGCTGGTACAGGAGAACTTTTGAAAAGAGTAGAATCTGAAAAAGCAAATCCTCTCGGAGATATATTCTGGGGTGGCTCGCTTAATACAATGAAACCAAAAGCAAAACTATTTGAAAACTACACGTCCGTAAATGAAGAACACATTCAGCCTGCATTCAAGAATACGGAAGG